>NZ_JBMFLY010000004.1:0-32114 GCF_049970955.1 Thermogladius sp.
AGACGCCCAGCCTGTTGACCCGGAGAGAGTGGTCTATAGTAAGCTGTCCGACGACAGGGCGCTTGAACTGGTAGAGAAGACGAAACAGCTGTACCCGAGAGAGTACCCCGTGGTCGTCTCCGTTCTGTACGAGATGTTGAAGAGGGGGATTGTAGACAAGCTCGACGGTTTGACCGTATTAACAGTCTTGAGAAGGCTCGGTCTAGACGTGAGGCCCGAGCTAAGGATCAAGTTCGTGAAGCATGGTAGGGAGGTGGACTTCGAGGACTACGTTAAGTGAGCTAGAAGTAAGAGAGGAGAGAAAAACGTTGTGAGAGACCTACTTGACTCCGTACATCGTCAAAGCTAGGACGGCCATCTTCGTCCACAGGCCGTTCTCAGCCTGCTCGTAAATTATAGACCTCTTCGGGTCGTCGATAACGTCTTCGTCCGCCTCGTAGCCTCTGAATATCGGTAGTACGTGCATTAAGACTCCGTGCTTGTCCATCAAGTCCATTAACTCCCTTGTCACCTTCCAGTTCTTGTACTTCTCGTATATCTTGAGCTCCTCGTCCTTGAACTTGCTGTAGCCCACCTGGACTAGTGTTGGCGAAGCCCAGTTCCTCGGGAAGACGGCGTGAGCACCCCTCAACGCCTCCTGTAGGTTGTCAGTCACCTCGAGGGAGCCGCCGTGCTCCTTGGCGAGCTCCTTAGCCTTCTCGACGAGCTTGGGGTCTAGGTCGAATCCTGGAGGCCTGGCAATGACGACGTCTACGCCGAACCTGGGGAACAATATCATGTCCTCCTGGGGGCTGCACCAGCCTCTGATCTCCGGGCTGTAGGCCCACATTATCACGTACTTCTTACCCCGCGGGTTCCCAAACCTCTCGATGAAGGTGAATATGTCCGCCAGCCCCTGCGTGGGGTGGAACATGTCGTCCGCCATGTTGATAACGGGGATCTTTGCGGCCTTAGCCATCTCCCTTATGTAGGAGTTACCTACGCCGTACAGGTAGTCAATGGCCTTGTCCAGGATCCTGATGCCTAGGCCGTGGCCGTACAGGTCGTACATAGCCGCTACGTCCTTGATGGCCTCGCCCGCCTTCTCCTGCTTTCCGAACGCCATCCTAGTTGTGGTAGCGTCAATGTATGCCGCGTGGCCGCCCAGGAAGTACATGCCGGACTCGAACGCCGCCCTCGTCCTTGTGGACGGCGCGAAGAACAGCATGTAGAAGACTTTCCTCTCCAGCACCTTGGGGATAGCCTCGACGCCGTAGTAGTTCGCTATTTGTTTGAACTCGGCTGCTAGTTTCAGCGCTATGTCGATCTCCTCGTCGCTCCACTCTAGCGTGGAGATCAGGTCTTTCCCGCTCAACTCCCTTACGAGGTACCTTAGCGAGGGCATGACACCCACTCTCCGCTTAAGCCCCTCTTACTTGGGTGGGAGGTTAAATACTTGTAGAGCCCGCCCCTTCGTGTAGCCCGGCTACTAGTAGGCCCGAGGTATTTTTGTGGGCGACCGATGGGTTCACGTTTTAAAAACCCTTGCGTGATTAGGGTTTCACAGTGTTGCTCTATGAGGAGGACGCTAGTAGTCGTACTACTAGTGATCGTCGTAGTTGCGGGCCTCTCAGCGTACTTCATGTCGACGACACATAGCGTAAGTAAAACAAGGGTCGTGGTTTACGCGTACAACGACAAGATAACAGGGATAGACCCCAGTCTCGAGGACGACACAGGCCTAGTCGTACTAGGCAGCGTTTACGAGCCGCTCCTGTACTACGACCCCGTTCATAACAGGACTATACCAGCCCTCGCCGAGAGGTGGGAGTCTAGGGAGAACAACACGGTGTGGGTCTTCCACTTGAGGAGAGGAGTGGTCTTCCACGACGGCTCACCTTTCAACTCGACTGCGGTAGTCCTCAGTGTAACGAGGGCTAAAGAAGTCTACGAGAAGTACGGGATAGGGCTGGGGTTTATATGGGACGCGGTAGAAGAGGTGCGGGCTCTCGACGAGTACACTGTTGAGTTCAAGTTGAAGTACCCCCAAAGGCTGGACCTGATAGCGGCGTCTAGCTATGCGGCCTACATCTTCAACCCGGGCGCTCTAGCGAAGGCCGGCGTGTCCGACCCCACCGACTTACGGTTGAGGGAGTGGTTCAACAAGGGTGCTGACGAGGGCACAGGTCCTTACATGATCGAGTCCTACGACCCTTACAGCCAGGTCGTCCTGGTGAAGTTCGACAAGTGGTGGGGGTGGAGCCAGGTGGGCAACGACAAGGCCCCCGACAAGGTGATAATTAAAATAGTGACGGACCCGCAGAGCCAATTCAATGGGCTGGTAAGCGGTAGCCTGGACATAGTGACGAGTGTCCCCCGGACGAGCATAGAGGACCTGGTCAACAGGGGCTACAAGTACATAAAGTTCGCGACTTTCCACAGCTACTTCCTAGTTTTCAACACCAAGAGGTACCCGACCAACATAACCGAGTTCAGGCTGGCTGTGCTTTATGCTATACCGTGGGACAGGATTGTTCAGCAGGCGATGAAGGGTTACGCGCTACTAGGGAGCGGGTACGTTCCACACTACTTCCCGGGTTTCGTTGAAGGCTTGACTTACAAACAGAATCTCACCCTGGCAAAGATTTACCTGGAGAAAAGCGGAGTCGAGCCTGGCGTGACGATAGAGTTCATGTACCAAGCCGACTACCTCGAGGAAGAGGACTTCGCGAGCATACTAAAGACCTCGCTAGCCCAGATAGGTGTCAACGTAAGGCTCCAACCCGCGAGCTGGGAGTCAATGAAAGAGGCTGGAAAGGCGGTATGGAGCAACCCGGACTCAGCGCCTCACTTGATCATAAACGACTGGTGGCCGACAACGGTGTCCCCGTACGACTACCTGTATAACCTGTTCCACAGCGATAGCAAGGAGTGGAACTGGAGCGGTTTCGAGAACGACACTTTCAACAACCTCATAGACCAGGCCTTCGCTCTTGAAGGAGTCGACTACGGGAAGGCCATGGAGTTGTACAAGCAGGCCCAAGAAATACTGTTCTCCAACGGCGTGGCCGTCAACCTGTGGGACGAGGTGAAGGTATTCGTCTACAGCCCGAGGCTCGACATTCCCGAGGAGGCGATCAACCCGCTGTACATGTACGTCGTATTCTACCAGTACGTGAAGGTGGCATAGTAATTGGCCGTTAGCCTGGGCTACGTCTTGAAACGCGTTTTTTACTCCCTCCTCGTGATAATCGGCGTCATCGTCGTGACCTACGCTATCATCATATTCTCCCCCGGGGACCCCGCCGCCAGGTGGGCTGGCAACCCAAGGGGTCCCGGTGCCGAGAGGGCGATCGAAGTAGCTAGGGCCGAACTAAACCTCGATAAGCCCCTCTACGTCCAAATACCACTCTTCGTGCTCAACGTGTTCACGGGCAATCTAGGTGTCTCTATTTCAACAAAGACCCCCGTTTTGGCTACTATATGGGCCCATTTGTCCTCGACGCTCGAGCTTCTGATCTTCGGGTACTTGATCGGTATACCGCTCGGGGTTTTACTGGGTGTATACTCGGCACTTAGGAGGGGTACTCCTCGTGGTGATGCCCTGGAAACGGTCGGATTTGTTATCGCGAACACCCCCTCGTTTTGGACCAGCATGGCGCTCTTCCTCGTACTCGCCGAGGTACTAGGAGTGTCCTCCTACGGTAGAATAGACGCGAAGTTAGCGGCGGCGTTGGGGTTTAAGCCTATAACAGGCTTTTACACCATAGACACTCTACTTCAGGGCGACTTTCTATTATTCCTCGACGTTTTGAAGAGGATACTACCCCCCGCTTTCGTCGTAGCTCTCTACCCCACGGGGGTAGGAATTAGGGTCGTGAGAGTGATGATGTCAGAAGCGCTGGGAGAGGACTACGTCAGGCAGGCTGTCGCTTTAGGCGTCGAGAAGAGGGAGGTTATATGGGACTACGCGTTTAGGGGTACAGTCCCCGGCTTAACGCAAGTGATGGGTTTAGCCTTCGCGTACAGCCTCGTGGACGCCATGGTCGTCGAGTACGTGTTTGGCAGGGAGGGGTTGGGCAGCCTCCTCGTGAGCGCTGTGGTCTCCAACGACTTTAAACTCGCCACATCGATACTCATAGTCATCAGCGTCTTCTACATCTTGGCGAACACCATCACGGACATAGTCCAGTCCTGGATAGACCCCAGGGTGGTACTGTGACAGCGCCCAGCCAGCGGTCTACCACGCTAGGGGGGCTCTCCTATTACTTGACTAGGGCCTGGAAGAGGAGTGTCAGGTTCAGAGTCGGGGTCGTTATCGTCTCAGCCATTACAGTGCTGGCGTTTCTATCACCCTTCGTGGTCCCTTATCCGAGTGAGGGCTGGGGGTTCATCCCGATCAACCAGACGGGAGAAGCCGGGCAACCTCCTAGTCTAGCGCACTTATTCGGTACTGACGACAAGGGCAGAGACCTCTTATCAAGGGTTCTGCTAGGCTCTTCGACAGCTCTACTCCAGATAGTACTCGTAGTGGGGTTAAGCCTAGCCATCGGTATGACAGTTGGGGTATTCGCGGCGTACTACAAAGGGGTACTCGACACCGTGCTGAACTACATCATAGAGGTCTTCTTAGCACTACCGGCCATTTTGATAGCAGTCCCGCTCAGAATGGTCTTTGGCCCTGGGCTACACGTTGTCGTTATGGCGATGGTTCTCACGTGGTGGGCTTGGTATGGAAGAGTCGCGAACGTGTACGCTAGGAGTGTATGCGAGATGGAGTTCGTCACGCTGTCAAAGCTCTCTGGTTTACCCGGCTACAAGATAATCTTTAGACACGTCTTGAGCAACACCAGTCCTCCTGTGGTGGTCCAGGCCGTCACAGATTTCGGGAGCGTCCTCTTAGAGGCCTCGGCGATAAACTTCTTGGGGTTTGGCCTCCCCCCGGACTATCCAGACTGGGGCGTAATAGCCCAGAACGGATTTTACTACATACTGAAAATGCCGTGGATCAGCCTCATCCCCGGCTTGTTCATACTGATAACGGCATTGGGTTTTAGCTTGGTAGGCGACGCATTGAGGGACGAGCTAGACCCGAAGTTGAGGAGGAGGTGGAGGTTGTGGTTCTAGCCGTGGAAGCGAGGAATTTGAGCATCGGCTACCTCGACGAGGACGACAACGTGGTGTTGGTGGTGAGGAACGCCACTTTCAGTGTAGAAGAGGGCGAAGTGTGCTGTCTAGTCGGCGAAAGCGGCTCGGGTAAGACCACCCTAGGTAACTCAATCGCAGGCGTCCTACCACCCTACACCGTTACGAGAGGGTTGCTCTACCTTTTCGGTAAACTGGTCGTGAAGGACGATCTGAGGTTTTACGAGGGCGTGAGAGGGCGGCTAGTTTCCTACATACCCCAGAATCCAGGCTCTTCACTAAGCCCGTACATGAGAGTGTGGGACCAGTTCTGGCGTGTTATGAAGGCCCACGGTTATACAGAGGAGGCAGCGAGGAAAAAAGTCGTAGAAATCCTGAGTCTTCTCAACCTAAAGACAGAGGTCCTAGACCTCTACCCACACGAACTCAGTGGAGGGATGCAGCAGAGAGTGGCCATAGGCTTAAGCCTTGTTACGGGTGCTAAACTCCTTGTGGCGGACGAGCCTACTTCAAGCGTAGACGCGCACCTCAAGCTACAGTTAATGAGGTTGTTCAGGGAGATCAAGGAGCTGTACGGGATTACGATCGTCCTGATAACGCACGACATCCTGCTGGCGGGCAAGGTCTGCGACAAAATCCTAGTGATGTACGGGGGCGAGATAGTCGAGGTGTCAGGCGCAAATGAGCTGTTGAAAAACCCGCTACACCCCTACACAAGGCTCTTGACACGCGTGGTCCCCGTCTTGGGCTACAAAAAGAAGCTGGAGTCCATACCCGGCGAGCCTCCTAGGCCCGGTCAGGTGCCGGAGGGCTGCGTCTTCTACGAAAGGTGCCCTATTAAAGGAGATGAGTGCGTCAAAACGCCTCCAGCTCGGGAGGTTAATGGTAGGGTGGTCAAGTGTTGGAGACCCCTGATCAGGGAGAGTGCTTTATTAAGCTAGAGGGAGTCGTAGCGGGATATCGCGTAACTAGGTCTCTCCTCTCGATAAGGAGAAGCTTTACACCGGTACTGAAAGACGTGAACTTGTGTTTAAGACCAGGCGAGAGGGTCGCTGTAATAGGTGAGAGCGGTAGTGGTAAGACGACCTTACTAAAGGTCGTGCTCGGACTCTTGAGGCCTGTCAAAGGTAGAGTGGTCGTTGACGGCAGAGACATTTATCGGGACAGGGCGTCCTGGTTGAGAAGCGTCAGAAAACTCGGCTATGTCCCGCAAGATCCGTACAGGTCGCTAGACCCAAGAATAAAGATTAGAACGAGCCTCGTCGAGCCGCTGGAGAGAACAGGTATGCGGCGGGAGGAGGTAGAGGAGAGGGTGAGGTCGGTTCTCAAGCTGGTAGGGCTTCACGAGGAAGTACTGGACCTCTACCCTAGGAGTCTGAGCGGCGGAATGCTGCAGAGGGTCTTAATAGCGAGGGCGATCGTCGGCGAGCCCAAATACTTATTACTAGACGAGCCGACCTCTTCTCTCGATGTCTCCACACAGGCCCAGATCGTGAACTTGATCAACGACATATACGAGAAGTATAAGATCGGTGTTCTCTTAGTGACGCACGACCTCGCGGTTGCCCAATACCTCGCGGACAGAGTAGTCATACTCAGAGAGGGCCGGGTGGTCGAGGAGGGCCTCTTCGAAGAGGTGATCTTGAGACCTAGGCACGAGTACACGAGGCTCCTAGTTAAAAGCTATATGATGGAACCCATTTAGTATGGTTATGAGATGTGGGAAGCGCGCTAAACTAGAGGTGTCAGGTTGGCAGAGAGGGTAGTCGTTACGAAGAAACAGTTTGAAATCTTGGGGGTCGTCGCAGAGCTTGGAAGCGTTGATGTATATACGTTGTCTTCGAGGATCGGCCTTTCCCCAGAAGACGTCATGAGGGACTTGGCCGAGCTAGCGGGTAAAAACCTGGTAGAGTTGAGCTCTCGACAAGAAATATCGCACGAGCTGACCGAGCACGGCGTGAGGTACCTCAACGACGGCTTGCCCGAGGAGCAGGCCCTCAAGGTGTTTAGGAAGTGCTTGAACTCAAAGATTAGCGATTTCGTGGACTGCTTAGTCAAAAACAGTAAATTGACGCCCGAAGACGCTAATGTAGCTCTACAAATCCTCGTTAAGAGTAACTGTGTTAAGGTCGGACCCAACAGCGTCGTGGTGCTTGGAGACGAGGCCAGGTGCTTAGAGCTGAGAGAGCAGTCAGCCTACTTGAGGTCAGCGTTGTCGAACATAAGCAGAGGAACCGGGGCGAGCGCTCAGGACTTAGAGACTTTAAAGAGACGTAAAATGGTCGTCGCGAAGCGGAAGAGCATTGTCGTGGTCAGGGCTCGTGGAGACCTAGCGGAGATGATCAGGAGGGGGCATGTCGTCCCAGGCAAGCTCTTGACGGTCGTACTGCCATCCCAGTACAAGGAGGCAGAGGGTGTTGTTGTAAAGAAGTTCGACTTAAACGTCCCGCCGCCAAGTATCAAGTACTCGACAACACACCCCTTCATGGACTTCATTAAGCAGTTACGTGAGATCCTCGTCTCCATGGGCTTCGAGGAGGTCAGAGGCCCCCACGTCGAGGCCGAGTTCTGGAACTTCGACGTACTGTTCCAGCCGCAGGACCACCCTGCTAGAGAGATACACGACACCTTCTTCGTGCTGAACAAGGCGCTGGTAGACGTCCCTACCCAAGCTCTAGAAGTGGTCAAGAGAGTCCACGAAGAGGGCTGGAAGTACACTTGGGACCCCTCTAGGGCCCTTAGGCTCGTCTTGAGGACTCAGTGTACCGCCGTCTCGGCCAGGACTATATACTACAGGGGCGGCGGCGAGTACAGGGCGTTCACAATAGACAGAGTATTCAGGCCGGAGAACTTGGACGCGAAACACAGTATGGAGTTCTACCAACTCGACGGCATCATCGTAGGCAAAGACGTCAACTTCAAGCATCTACTCTACTTCTTCAAAGAGTTCGCGGCAGCTCTGGGTATCAAGGACGTCTGGTTTAAGCCAGGCTACTTCCCGTTCACAGAGCCCAGTGTAGAGGGCTATATCAAACACCCCGTGTTGGGGTGGGTCGAGGTGTTCCCCGGCGGCGTGTTCAGGCCGGAGGTCATGGAGATGCTGGGCGCTGGAGGGTACAAGGCGGTGGCTTGGGGCATAGGGGTCGACAGGCTCGCTATGTGGTTTATGGGGATAGACGACATAAGACTGCTGTTCGCGAAAGACCTGGACTTTTTGAGAAGCATCGCCAAAAAACCGCTACCGTACTTCCTTGGTACTACTAGTGGGAGAGATGTAGTGGTTAGACCGAGCCCCGAGTAAAAGACAGAGGGGTGTCCAAGATATATCCGTCCACGAACTGAAGCTCCTGACCGCGCAGCTCCTCCACGTAGTTATGACGAGAAGAGTGAGTTTCGAGAGGGCTTTTAAAGTTGTAGCGGGCAAGAGGCGTCTGGCACCCTCAGCTCTCAGGAGGTTTTTCCGGGTAGGGTATGAGACGTTAATATACTATCACTCTCTCAGGTTGCTCGCTCGTAGAGAGGGTTTCAACCAAACACCCTTTGGTATAGCGTCTTACCTGGCATCGAGGAAGTTCGACTTCGACGCCGTCCGCAGGGAGATAGAGTCTTACGCGGACAGGCTAGGCGGGCTAGAGGGTCTAGCTGTCAAGTACGGCTACACTCCCTTTATCGTCCACCGGCTCTCGGAGTTCCTGGATGAAGGCGAGCTCGAGGAGGTGCTGAGGAGCCTCAACACGCGGAAGAGGTGGTTGAGAGTCAACACGCTGGCCGCCACCGTGAAGGAGGCTGTGGATTGTCTCGTGAAGCAGGGCCTGAGGTTTGAGGCGTCGAAGTACACAGACCTCTCCTACAAGATCTTAGGAGACGTCTACAGCCCGGTCTCGTCGATCGAGTGCGTTGAGAAGGGAATACTGGTCCCCCAGGATGTCTCCAGCGTACTCTCCGTTCTCGCGGGTAGACCCTACGAGAGGAGCGTCCTTGACGCCTGTAGTGCCCCCGGCGTCAAACTACAGCTGGTACTCTCCTTGTACAGAGACTCCACGGCCGTGGCAGTAGACTACTCGCCTAAGAGAGTCAAGTACGTGTACAGAGTGTTGTCGAAGTACGGCGGCTTAGACAGGGCTGTGATCATAAACGGCGACTCCACGATTATCGACTACTACAGGGTTTTCGAGAAGGCCATTGTAGACGCCCCCTGTACAGGGAGCGGGGCCGTCTACTCCGACCCCACTGTCAAAGTCAGGTTTTCGCCGGCGAAGCTGAAGAGCCTGACAAAAATCCAAACTAGGCTGTTGAGGAGAGCTCTTGCCAACAGCCGGAGTGTTCTCTACATTACTTGTAGCGTGCTACCTGAAGAGGGTGAGGCGGTAGTCGACGAGGTCCTCCGCGAGGGGTTAGCGGAGCCTGTGAGGATCTCTGAAAGGTTTTTGTCGAAGGCGTATAAGGGGTTTAAGTCTAGTGACTACACGTACAGGATAATGCCTAACGTGGTAGACGGTCAGGGGATGTACTTAGCCCTACTAGATAGCAGGGTGTTCTCTGGTTGATCTTAGAGCCCGTCTACGGCCCCCACCCCAGTAGGTGCTTTGGAGCCTCGCTGGGAGTAGACCCGGTAAGTTTCTCGAGAGGGTGTTATATGGCCTGCGCAATGTGCCACACTCTCCGCCAGGCGAGAGCTCTCAAAAGCTACACTACGAGCGAGCTAGCCGAAAAAGTCGCGCGGGACCTCGCAGAAAGAGAGGTCAAGGTGAACACTTTCTATGTCTACGGCTCGTCCGACCCCTTCCTATACGATGACCTCGCGCACTTACTCAGAGAGCTGAGGCGCATATCCGACTCCGTAAACGCTAGGCTCGTCACGAGAACATCGGGCTACTTCCAGAGAGCAGTCGACGAAGTCCTCGAGGTGGTGGACACCCTGTTGATCCCGTTTTACGTCGCCGACATGGAATGGGACTCCCTTTACCAGCCCAGAACGAACACGACGAAGAGCGAGTACTACGGAAAACTACACGAACTATTCAGTAGGGCGAGGTCGTCCGAGAAGCTTGTGCTCGAGATCATAGTGGCGAGGAAGGGGCCGGAGAACGTTCTGGTGGAGTACCTAGACGAATATATAGTGCAGGCGAGGAGGATAGGGGTGAAAAGGGTTTTCCTAAAGACGATCGACAGGCCTGTTAGAGACCAGGGTATCAAACCCGTCTCGAGACGTGTCTTGGACATGGTGAGGGAGAAGCTGGAGAGCGAAGGCGTCGAGGTACTAGCCTGCCAGAGAACCCAGGCGGTCCACCGCGTTAAGTCCAGGAGGGCGTTTGTCGAAGTCTACAACCACATTCTAAGGAAGCCCCTTAGAGTGAACGAGGTCAGCGAGGTCTACGGGGATTTCGGCGTTATGGCGGCTGAGAGCCTCGTCGACAGGAAGGTTGCGTCGAAAGTAGTTTGGGAGAACCAGTTATACTATGTTCCTTCGCGATGAGGCCTTTTTAACGGCAAGCTCTGCTAAGTATCCGGCGAGGAGAAGTAGAACGGAGACGATCAATGTAGTTATGAAACCGCTCAACAAATCCGTCCCTCAGAAAGGCCCGTCAATTCATCCCCCTGAGGTCATCCCTTCCAAGCCTCATCCTCGTCAAGAGTTACTGTTTCCTGAGCACTTTTAATATTTTTCCTACGTCGATCTCCACGGTGACGATCGGTCTGTCGTAGTCCAGCTTCAGCAGTACTTCCGGGTGGACCTCGCCCACAAACCCCACTTTTTCGTCGCTAACGACGATCTCAGCGGTCCTCTCCCTTAGTAACCCGTCTACCTCACCCTCTCTAAATGCCGGGTTCAGCCCGATCGCGTTTAGGAGAGTATTGACAACGGCGAGACCGTCGGTTAGCGTAGCCTCAGGCGACGAGATAGCCACTCCAACCCTTCTCTCTTCGTACACCCTGCCCTCTCTAACGAAAACTACATCGCCCACCTCGAAAATCCTGAACTCGGTCGCCTTGTTCTTGTTCTCTACGATGAAGTTCACGAGACCGGCTGTTAGCCACGTCCTTAGAGAAGTGAATCTCTCGCTTATGGGGTTCGCCACCACAACAGGTTCCACTCTCCTGTTGTACAGTCTAACGTCAACGTCGACGCTGGTCATCATGTAGTTTGCTACTTCGCTAAACCCCATCGAGACCAGCACCCCTCTGAGGAGGTCAGATAAGTGCTCTACCTCGTCCTCTCTACCGCTGCCCCGTGAAGGGGGCAGCTCGTTAGCCTCTTCACCTAGCCTCTCGTACCCGTAGCCGATCGCTATGTCCTCGGCTACGTCAACCCAGCTCAGCACGTCGATCCTGTAGGGGGGCGCGCGGACCACTAGCTTGTCTCCGGCGGCCTCGACTACGTCGTACCCGAACATCCCCAGGAGGCTGGCCGCATCTTTGACGCCTATCTCCGTGCCCAGCAGGCTATTGACCTGGCCTATGGTAAGCTCCTGAACTACCCCCTCGACTCTCGGAGCGGCGATCCTCTCCCCGTTGCTATACCGGGTTTCCACAAGGCAGATCTCCGTGTTACGCCCTCTCTCAAACAGACTGTATGCCACTATTGTAACCATGTCAACGACTACTCTAGGGTCTAGCCCTGTCGAGTCTATCAGCACATTCCGGGTGGACGTAGTCACTTTCGCGTCCTCGCTGTTAAGGATGGGGGCTAGGCTCAGTATCCTGCCCTCAGAGTCCGCTATGACAGGGTACTTCTCCATTTTATCGATTATGTGCCCGTATTCTCTTCCTTTGTCTGTCTGACTTAAGACCTCTCGCAGAGACATCTCTTTACCATAGCCTAGTGGTCGGTACCTAGTCTTGTCGGGGTCGACAGCTTTATAGTAAATAGGCGGCTTGACCTTGTCTAAATCGTACAAACCGATGCTGGCCTTCCTCCTGTTCCTGCCGTAAGTTGTGTGGAGCTTCTCCTGTAGCTGGATTATCTGCTTTAGAGCCTCGTCGTCCAACTCCACGTTTCTAACGATCGCGAAAGCGACGTAAGGCCTGCCGGGGACAGGTTCTGCGTAAGCCACCACCCCGCAGTCAGACACGGTTGGCCTCCTAACGGGTAGCCCGAGCAGGTGCTTTAAAGCCCTGGAGAGCCCCTCGGCACTGAACAAGTCGGGCCTGTCGTGGTTGGCCTCGTAGACTAAATTGCCGCCTGCCAACTCTTCTATTTCGCACTTTAGCTTCGTCATGAGCCGGACCAGGCTTTTTGCGTCTAGCTCAACACCCAGAAGCCTGTAGAGGTCGTCTACGCGCACACTGATTGTAGGCAAGTCACCACCCCAATACTGCCTTGAGCTCATTCCAAACCTTGGAGATCGTCTCAGTCTCCTCCTTGCTCCATTCCACAAGCCCCTCTCTCACGAACCTGTCTAAGTGGTCTTTAAGCCCTATGGACTCGGCTACAGGGGCGTAGACTGTTAAGTACGAGTAAGCTCCTTTAATCTTCCTCACCTTGTAGAACGTGTCTCTGCCGAGGGTCTTGTATATGAATCTCATGGATACCGGGGACTCTAACCCCGCCGGCCTTCTATACTCGACATTGAGGCCCCCTAGTGAAGGGGCCTCGACCCCCATGACAGCCGACTTAACGCTGTACCACCCAGCCAGGTACTCGCGGTAAGCCTTGTTGGCCCTCTCGGATAATCCAGGGTCGCTCAGTATATAGGAGGCGAGAAGGGCGATGACAGCAGTGTTCGACAGCTGAACAGGTGATATGGTGTCTGGAGTGTCCATGTCCGTGTGGTAGTATTTGCTCGGCCACTCGTTGAGCATCCCCGAGTCGACGCCCCAGGTAATGAACACGTCGTGGTCGCTCCCGGCGCTGTACGGCGCTATGTCGTACCTGACAGACGGCTGGGGTACACCTTCGAAGCTCTCAACGGTATCTAAGACACTCCTCGCCGAGACGTACATCGCGGATGCGACCCTGCCCGGCATGAACAGGGGAGGGTTCACTATGGATAAGACCGAGCCCGTCACATTCTGTTTCGAGCCGACCATGTCCAGGTTCACTACGTGCTCGGGTAATTCGCCCAGGATTTCTTTCAGGAAGACCGTTCCCGCATACTCCGGCACCCACGCGTGGCAGACGCTACCCAGGGAGGGGTCTCTCATGTTCACCTTAGCGAAAGCTGCCAGGAAGTTGGCGGCGCTCCCACTCGCGTTGTCGTGAGCGCCGGGCTTAGGGTGGCACACGTGGCTTACAATGAGCGTGGTCGGGCGACCTTCACAAGAGACCAGGACTGGTAGCCCGGCGCTGTGGAACTTGACGCTCGCTTTCCAGCAAACCTCTACCTCCAGCGAAGGGTTAACTAGCAGCCTCGAGATCAAGTCCGTGGCCAGGCGGTAGGGTATGTTCATGACGACCTTGCCGTGCTTGACCTCGCTAGCCTTTAGGAACAACCCCGTGTAGGGGACAGCTTCGTGGAACCTATTCTTATCGTAGTGGAGAATGAGCTTGGCGTCAACGGTTAGGTAAGCGTCGTACGGGTTTAGGTCTGTTAGCACGACCTCGCCCGAGCACTCCCTCTCGCACACGACTAGCCTGCCACAGCCCTCCCCACCAGGGCTATGAGCGGACAAGAGAGTTGGATGCTCTAGCAGGTTGAACCTTCCCAAGACCTTTTCACCTATTCTAATGACCAGCTCCGCCTCTACTGGGTCCCAACCAGACGGGGTCTCTATGAAGCCTCTCCTAGCGTTGTTCTCGACTTTGTAGACCTTGGCTGGGAGCCCAGCGTTCTCCAGCGCCTCCTTGAGCTCTTCAACGGCCCTCAATAGCCCGGTTGACCCGGTGACTCTACTGTAGCTGGATAGCATGTTTACGACGTCTACACCTAGTGTCCGGGGGACTTCCTTCCGGAGCTTTAGGACCTGCTCCCTGAAGTTCGTACAAGACACCTTTTCCATGAGTGTATAAAGTCCAGCTTAAATACTTTGAGAGGCTTGAATAAACTCTAGCCTCTGTTTGTGGTGGTACAATGGTTATCGTGAGCGTCACTCCTGAGATCGCTATCGACCAACTGAAAACGTATGCCGGCGGTCTCGGCGTACTCGAAGGCGACAAAGTGATAACAGCAGGGGAGATGGGCTTAGATTACTGGGCTCTCACCCTATACTACAGGCAGGGTTACGTCAGACTGAAGTTCAACGGCACCGAGCCTATAGCAGAGCCGGAGAGGCAGTCCCCGAGCGTACTGGCTAAGCTGCAGCCCTGGGACGAGTTCACCGTGACGTTAAAGGGAGAGGAGGTCATCATAAAACCCCTCGTCTACACCCACAAAACAGCGAAGGCCGTTTTCTTCGAGGCGGTCTGCCCGAGCTGGGCTAGGGCTCTCACAGACAGGGTTTACATGGCCGACACCCTCGAGAACCAGTTCCTAGTTTACGCCTTGCTGGCCAAGGCCTCGGCCGCCTTCATACGGGACTTCATCGGGTTAGAGAACGTGAGCGTGATAGACCTTGAAGAGGCCCACACAGCACTACTCTTAATGGCGCTTAACGTGGAGGACAGGGCTAGAATCATAATCCACACCCCAGGGCCTTGGGGGCACCCCTCGTTCCCCGGAGGCCTGATCGCGAGGGAGTTCGGCCTCTTCCTCGGCGACAACATACTGTTAACGGACTATGCCTTGAGTAAGCTGAGGAAGGGTATTGTCGTCTCCAAGAAGCAGGAAGACGTGATAAAGAAGCTGTTTGCCAAGCACTCGAGTAAAATAGTCTCCATAACAAACGGGGTGAGCCTCGAGAGGTGGATGGACCCGAGGCTTTACGAAGCGTACAACAAAAATGCGTTGAACCGGGAGCTACTGATCAGCGTTAGGCTCGATAACAGGAAAAAGCTTGTCTCGCTGTTGAGAAGCGTGAAGCCCGAGCTCTCCGCAGACGATAAGCCGATCATAGCTTGGACGAGGAGACTGGCGAGGTACAAGAGACCCTACTTCGTTGCCAGGTTTATAGAGGAGAACCCGGACGTCGAGGCAGTGTTCGTCCTGGGCGGGAAGCCCCACCCCAAGGACTTCGACGGGCTGAACTACGCTAGGAAGTTTAGAGACCTACACCTGAAAATAAACCACGTCGTCTTCTTAAGCGACTACGATGTACCCACAGCAAGGACAGTACTACAGGGTAGCGACTACCTCTTGTTCACGCCATTCAGTGGTTGGGAGGCTAGCGGGACTAGCTTCATGAAGGCGCTCGTCAACGGAGTCCCCGTGCTCTCCTCGAGAGACGGGGCCGCCTTGGAGGTTATAGAAGACAACGTGACGGGGTGGTTCTTCGGGACCGACATCAGAGACTTCATAAACATATACGACGACCCCAGGGCGAAGGAGGTCGACGAGAACGAGTACAAGGAGTTCAAGAAAAAACTCCTCGACCTGATCGACATGTACCACAGCGACAAAGACAAGTACTGGGAGGTCTCTTTCAACAGCGCCTTGAAGACCCCTAGTAAAGTTGATATGCGGCGCGTGCTACACAAGTATTATTTGGAGGCGTTGTGAGATGAGAGTCTTAATTGTAGGAACCGGCCTGATGGGCTCATCGATTGCAACGTGTCTTGCGAGAAAGGGGTTCAAGCTCCTAGCCTACAACAGAACAGCCAGTAAAGCAGTGGAACTATGCAAGGAGATAGGCTGTGAAGCGGTGGAGACCCTAGAAGGTGTCTCAGCGGACTATACACTAGTTTCTCTATTTGACGACGTGGCGAACATAGAGGTGTTGGTCAGCAAGAGACTTTACGAGAATGTCAAGACACGTTTCGTCGTCAACACGTCAACAATATCACCTCAGACGAGTCTCATGATATCGTCATTATTCCGGCAGCACGGCGTCAACTACTTCGAGGGGACTGTATTCGGGAGCGTCGACGAGGCTAGGGAGTGCAGGCTGTTATCCATGGTAGCTGGAGAGAGTAGCAAGCTCGGTGAGGTCGAGTCCCTAGTGTCGCAGTACTCCTCGAAGACGGTGTACGCGGGAGACATTCCAGCAGCTACGGCTCTCAAGCTCGCTGTTAACAACATAGCCCTGGCTATTCCGGCCCTGATCGGCGAGTCGCTGGAGATCCTCGAGGCGTACAACGTTGCTGTCGATAAGCTCTTGGAGGTGGCAAACGCCTCGTGGCTGAAGAGCGTATTTGAGAGGTACTGGCCCAGGATCGTCGAGGAAAAGAAGGCGAGGTTCACGGTGGCAGGGGCGGCCAAGGACTTCCGTTTAATATCGAATGAGCTGAAGAGCAGAGGTTACCCCGGGGTAGTCTCGAGCGGTGTAGCTAGCTTCTACAGTGGTCTGTTGAGCGAGATGGGCTCTAAGGACTACCCCCAAGCGTCTCTCGGGTACCTGAAGAAGAAAAAACTCCCTACCTGACTATCAAGACGGAAGACGTAGAGTTGACTGCCAGGGCTAGGGGTGTACTCCCGATGCTCAAGTCAAAGTAGCTCGTTTTACCTCTGGCCCCCACGACGATCAGGTCGTAGCTCTCCTCAACTGCCTCCTTAAGGATGATGGACGAGATACTCTCGTTCTCCTTGAGCTCTATAGTCTTGTACCTCACGTTCGTTATTTTCTTGCCTACAGCGCTCCTGGCCAGGTCTAGGGGGTCCCCGGTTTCGCCTGGCAACTTCACGTAGAGGACTGTCAACTGCGAACCGTAGTGCCTCGCGAGGTCAACGGCTATGTTTAGAGCCTTCAGGCTGAGGCTGCTCCCGTCGAATGGGACGAGGATTCTCCTCAACATGAAACTGATCTCGTAGGTCGGCGCCTCAGACATACTCCCACCCCGCTTTTAACGTAGTAAACCGACGTTAAGAACCTTGTCTGTCACCTTCATCGTCTCCTCCGCGCTCTCGGCTAGACGCAGGGCCGCTCTTATCGCGTCGATGTTCTCCGGTATTACTATTGCTTCTTGGTGGACTGCCTGGACTATAGTCAGCTCGTCTCCACTCACCTTGATCATGTCCCTCCAAACCACGTTCTCGTAGATGTCGTACCTTTTCCTGCCGAGGTCTCTGGCGAACTCGACGATCTTGCTAGTGGAATCTATACCGGTCTTTGCGCCCTCCAGGACAACTATCCTTGGAGTGCTGGACAGCGCCTCGACGACCTCGTCTATGCTGGTACTCCTCTTGGCTTGGATGTGGATAACGTGGACGTGCATCAGTGTCGTCGGCACTATGAGTGCGACCGTCTCGATGTCCAGGCCTGGTAGAACCGTTTTCACGTCTATTGCGTGGTGGCTGGGAATACTGGGCGGATCCAGCTTAACTGTGTTGACGATGCCTTTGTCCTCCTTCGGGTCGCTAGCCCTTCTGACGATAACCGCCCTGACTTTCCTGACGCCGATGTGTCTGTCTAGGAGACATATCAGCCTAAGCAGGGCCGTAGTATTGCAGCTGACCACTCTAATGTACTTTTTACCAAGGGCCTGCCGGTAGTTGCAGAGCGTGCTAAAGCTGACCTCGGCTACATCCGGGCTCTCCCCGCCCTCGAAGAGAGCGCTCAGGCCACGCTCTACGTAGACCCGCTTGTTCTGCGCCCCTTTCCCACCAGGGGACGCGTCCACGACGAGACTGACCGACCCGAATAACTCGTCGATAGTCCCGGAGGGCTTGACCCCGACTTCTTCGAACACCTCCTCCTTCCCCTCCGGCACGTATATCGGGATGCCCTGTTTGTAGGCCACCAAGACGCTGTAGTCGGGTGTGTACTTTACGATGCCCTTCAGCTCCAAGTCAGGCATCTGCCTTATCGCTTCAGCAACCCTCTTCCCGATCGTACCGTAACCGTTAACAGCCACGGGAGCCCTCATTTCTTACCACCGTAGAAGATGGATTTACTCATCTGGAGCGCCTTGATCGCGGGCAGCTCCTCTCCGCTCAACAAGAGTAGTAGGGCATTGCCTCCCGTTGAGACGTGGATCCTGTCGTTTACCTTGCTCTCGTCGATCATGGCGCCCAGGTGACCACCAGCTATGACGACGAATGCCCTGGAGTTGTAAACGGCATCCAGTATTTTCAGCGTGCCCTCTCTGAACTTGCTGTCCTCGATTACTCCGGCAGGGCCTCTCATGACGATCAAGGAGGCTTCCTTAATAAGCTCGCAGTAGATCTCGAGGGTAGTCTCGCCAATGTCCTTTATCACACCAGTAATCTTGGTTATCGACACGTTTTCGACCGTGTTGTCCTTCTCGTTGTGGGTCTTGACGTCGACGGGCGTCTCGATGGGCGCGCCTTTCATTAGCAGGAGCCTCGCCCGGGGTATAAGGGTGAGGATGTTCTTCTCTTCTAGAAGTCTCATGTTTTCATTGCCCAGTCTCACACCTTTAGCTACTAGGAAGAGTTGTGCGAGAAGCCCTGTTGTGAGTATCCGGTCGGCGAGCCTGTTTCTCACAAGGTTCTCGATGACTCTGAGAAGGTCGTGTACTTTAGAACCACCTAGTATGAAGATCCGGGGTCCAGACGTAGAAGAGAAGATCCTAGCGGCAGCGCTCACCTCTTTCTCGAAGAGCGGGCCCATAGCACTGGGCAACACCAACGGGAAACCCACTATGCTCGGCTGGCTCCTGTGAGCGGTAGCAAAGGCGTCGTTCACGTAGTAATCGAACAAACCGGACAGCCTCCTAACGAACACGGTCATAGACTGCGCCTCGGGCGCAGCCTCGAGGACCTCTTCCGATACCAGCCTGAGGTTGTCCAGCAGAAGGACCTCGCCAGGTCTCAGCTCTGAAATCGCGCTCCTTGCTGCCGGCCCCATCACGTCGTCCACGAACTTCACTTGGATACCGCTGTACTTGCTCAAGAGCTCTGCGTGCTCCTCTAGAGTGGTGAAGTCCCGTTCTCCTGGCCTCCCTTGGTGAGACCCGAGAACGAGGGCTGGCTCGTACTTGTCGACGATCTCTTTAATGTACTTCGCGTGGACCCTTATCCGTCTGTCGTCCAGAATTTTCCCAGTCTCGGGGTCTATAGGCGAGTTGATGTCTATCCTCATGAAGACCTTGCGTCTAGATATATCCAGATCTCTAAGCGTCGGAAGGTCGAGGAGGGCGTAGTCCATTGATCCACCGTACATAGATGATTTCAGGCTCTCGTATATAAGTCTACGTTAAAAATTTATTTAAATGAGTAAAAAAGACATAGGAGAAGATTAGAGAACGGAGTTTATGTAGGTGATTAAAAGAATAGAAAAAATAAAAACGATGCTATGTAATATACTCTTTAAAAGCTATTGCTCGTGTTGGGCACACGCTAGTACAGAGCCCGCAGCCATAGCACTTGTTTATGTCCACTCTCGCGACCCTCTTGCCTTTCTCGTCCGGTAGCACGTGTACAGCGTCATAGTTACACACCTGCTCGCAGAAACCGCAGCCGATGCACTTCTTCTCGTCCACAATGGGCGGCTCTGCCCAGACCCTGCGCGGCTCAGGCTTCAGGTATTTGAGTGCTAGACCTTTCACGTCCAGTATACTGTCGTACTCGTGCCTGGCGAGCCATTCCTCAACTTCCTTTAGGATCCTCTTGAAGACCCCTAGCCCCTCAATAAGTGCGGCTGTACATATCTGGACAGCCGACGCTCCGGCCATGAAGTACTCGATCACGTCGACACCCCTGGATATCCCGCCCACGCCTATAACAGGGAGCTTGGAGTTGAGGGCTACTTGGGAGACTATCGCGAGCGCCAGCGGCTTCAGGGCCGGGCCGCTCAACCACCCGTAGCCGTAAGGCCCGCCCACGATAGGCATCCCTGTCTCGACGTCGATACTAAGGGCCGGGCCGATCGTGTTGGTTGCCACTATGCCGTCTACACCGACCTTCTCTAGCTCTTTAACCAGCTCGGGTATGTTCGGAGTGAACGGGCTTAGCTTGGCGAAGATCGGTATACTCACACTCTCGCGGAGTGCCTTAGCGGCCTCGACGACCGGCCTGTAGTCTCTACCAATGTAGTGTGTAGAGAACTCTATCGCGTCTACCCCGGCTTTCTCGACTTTCGGGCCCAGGTTGGACAGCTCTTCTGGGGTGTAGCCTATGCTGGCTATGAACGGGACGTTGTTCTTTTTGGCGTACTCCTTGACGATGGGGTACTCGCGTTCCAGGTAGTGCTCGGCAGGTATGTCGCTCCACAGCTCGGCGTTCAACACGCCGTAGATGAACCTGTTGTTCCCGCTGTCGACGTTGACGATCCTTATGTCGCCCGGCTTGATAGTCTTCAAGACCTGCATTCTCGCCATACCCCTGTCGACGACCGCCATGCTAGGCCTGGGGACAATAGCCGGTTTAACGCTTATCGTCTTGGCTACTACCCCGCCTACACCGTTGTCGATAAGGGCCTTCATCATCTCGGCGTCTCTCGAGATAGGACACGCCGCGTTCATCAGGGGGTTCTTGAACCTCAACCCGGCTATTTCGACTTCTAGACTAGGCAACTTCACACCTCTAAAATCATTGATTTAGAGGGGCTGAAGTAAAATATCTTTCCAAGTTTTAGACCTCTAATTGAGAGGGCGAAGGTAAAAAACAAGCTTGAGGGCTGTGCCTTAGCCGCAGAGTGGGTAGTCGTCTGGGACCTTCTGCCTGAAGAATTTCCCGGTCTCAGGGTCTTGGAACAACCCCACCTTTACGCCCTTTCTCCCGCTGGGGGTCAGTTGCCAGACTTTCCTAGGGATTAGCTCGAGCTCCTTGCCCGAAGGAGTCCTGACTTTAACGGCATTTTTGCACGGCTCTCTAGCAGCCATCGCAACCACCTGTTAGATATATTAGTTGTTAAGGGTTTATATAATTTTTCACAAGTAGCCATAAAACGTTAATGTGTCGATATTACAGCTTAATATTCAGCTAGAAAAAATGAACTCCCAATAGAACAGATTCCGTGGTTATATTAGGAACAAATTAGTCGCGAAGAGTGTAGTAGAAAAATGATTTGTTATACACAGGAGAGGGGAGGGATTCTACTACTTGAGGTAGTCTAGCTGGTACTTTCCTTCAGCCATCATCTTGTCCCACAGTCTCTCGACAGTGCTATGGACTTTCTCTAAAGCCTTGTCGAGGTCTACGTTGACGAACCTCTTTTCCTTTACGACGAACCTCCCGTCAACCACCACCGTGTCCACGTCGTCCGGTGTGAAGGAGTTCACGAGGTGGCCGTAAACGCTCTTCTCGTTTACTGGCGTTGGCGGCGTCCTAGGCTTGATGACAACGATGTCGGCCCTCTTCCCGGGCTCGATACTGCCCAGCTCCTTGTCCTGGTGGAACATTCTAGCGGCGTTGACCGTGGCCATCTCGACGACTTGTAGAGGCGTTATTAACCTGGGGTCTAGGTTCCAGACTTTGTGGATCAGGTAGGCTGCCCTCATGTTCTCGAAAACATTGAATATGTAGCCGTCGTCGCCAAGCCCCACGTTAATGCCTAGCTCTAGCATTCTCGGTATCTTCGGGACTCCCACGGCGTTGAGCATATTGCTCATCGGGTTGTGCGCAACGTGCGCCCCGGTCTTTTTGATTATTAGGATCTCCTCATCGGTCGCATGTACCGCGTGGACTAGGTGGACTCTCGGGGAGAGGAAGCCTAGTCTGTACATCCTCTCTATAGGCCGCACGCCGTACCTCTCGATGTTGTGGTAGACGTCGACTAGCCCCTCTTCTGTGTGTATTGCCACGAGCGCGTCGTGCTTCTCGGAGAGCTCTTTCGCCATCTTGAACAAGTCGTCTGTTACCGTGAAGCTGGCGTGCAGGTAGATGGCGCCCTTAACCAGCTTTCTCGGGTCTTTGTTGTTCTTGACTATAAACCTCTCGTTCTCCTTCACGCCTCTCACGCCCTCCTCGTAGCTCCTTCGCTGAGTCGCCTCGAAACTCAGAATACCCCTGATACCCACCTCGTTGACAGCCTTCTCCATGCTGTCGAGTATACCGTCTATACAGTTGGGCGCGCTTATGTTGTCGAAGAAGTTGGTCACCCCGGATTTCGCGTACATTAGAGACCCGATCAGAGCCGCTGCGTATGCCTCGTCGTGGCACAGCATCACGTCAAGGGCCCACCAGATCCTCTGGAGGTTCTGCATGAAGTCCGTGGGGGGCTCGATCTTCCCGAACCAGGGGCTACCCGTTAGTAGGGCCCCGTAGAAGTGCGTATGTGCGCTGATGAAGCCAGGCGTTACGACAGACCTGCCGCCCCCAATAACCTCCTCGCTAGTGTACTTGTCCTTCCCGTCGCCGACTCCCACGTCCACGATCGTTCCGTCTCTCACTGCGACGTAGCCCCTCGGGATGACGCGCCTCTCGCTGTTCATTGTCACGATTAGCGAGTTGGAGATGAGGATGTCGACCTTTTCCCTCATACACTCTACCCTCGTATTCAAATTTACCGTGGAGGGAAATAAACAATTCTCCTAAACGACCTCATGGGCCCCCGCTTACTATTTCGAGACGATGTAGATCGCTAGTATGATCAACGAGGCCCCCAACACTTGTATAGGCGAGAGCCTTTCCCCGTACAGCAATGCAGAGAACACAGCTGCGGATATCGGCTCCAACAAGTAGATGGTTGCCGCGGCGTAGGCAGGGACGTATTTCTGCCCCACCACCTGGAGTACGGAGGCTATTATGGTGCAGAACAGGCTCAAGTATAGGATGTAGAGGAGAGTATTGGGGCTGGGCAGGGTCTTGGTGTGTAAGGCCACGTAAGGTGTGATGAGTAGGCCGGGCAGTAGAAGACCGTACAAGAAGGAGATAGTACTCTGGGTTAGCTCAGTGCTGTATAAGCCCACCAACACTATCTCGGCAGCCCAGGCGACGGCACCTATCAGAACCAGTACCACACCTAAGCCCAGCTCGCCCGCCGGCTCCGTGAGCAGGTATAGCCCGATCGTGGAGAGTGCCAGAGACGCGACGAGCTTTGCTTTACCGGCCGTGCCCCTCAAGAACTCGTATACGTAGACGAAGACCGTGTTTAGCCCTGTGACGAAAGCGGATATCGAGGGGGTGGTGAACTGTGTCCCCACGCCCTGTAACGCCAGTCCTGAGACGTAAGACAAGCCTACTACAAACCCCTTTCTAAAGCTCCTCTTGCTAAACTTAGACCTCCCCAGTAGGAGGGCTGGGGTTAGTAGTACTAGAGCTATTAGAGACCTATAGAACGTGTAGGCTACACCGTCGATATCCGACACGCTCAGCTTTATGAAAACGAAGCTAGAGCCCCAAATCAGAGAGGTAGCGAGCAGTGCTAAGAGCCCCTTTACCCTATCCCTCATAGACACCACGCGATCACGTCAGCGTAGCCTAAATGGAAAGAGAGTAAGAAAAGAGAGAAAAAAGAGGGTCTACCGTCTAAAACCTCCGCTAGCCAGGTATGATACGGGTTCCGGACTTTCCTTCCAGTGCCTCCTTCGCCTTGAAGAGGTGGCCGATGATGGCGAGTTTGCCCCCGTTCTCCACGAACCTTATCCCGGCGAGCACTTTAGGCCCCATGCTCCCGGGCTTGAAGTGGCCCTCCGCGTAGTACTTCTTGGCCTCGCTGACGGTCAACACGTCCAACGGCTTAGCGTTGGGGGTGCCGAAGTTCAGGTAGACCTTCTCTACGTCGGTCAATATCATGAGTATGCTAGCACCGAGGGCTGTCGCCATTCTCTCAGCGCCTAGGTCTTTGTCTATGACTCCCTCGACGCCGTGGAGCAGGCCTTTCTCGTCCTTGTACACTGGTACTCCGCCACCGCCGTCGGAGATCACTATGAACCCATTGTCGAGCAGGGTTCGAATCGCCTCAATCTCTACCTGTATCTGTGGGTCCGGCGAAGGCACTACTCTTCTATAACCGCCTCTGGGGTCTGGCTTTATGATCCACCCGTACTCCTTAGCCAGCTTCTCGGCCTCCTCCTTCTCGTACCAGGGACCGATGTACTTGCTGGGGTTCTTGAAGTCCGGGTCGTCTTTGCTGACCAGCGTCTGCGTTATTACCGTGACAACACCCTTGACCTTACTGCCGAGCAGGCCCTTCTCGACCAACTTGTTGTACAGGGCTTGCTGGAGCAGGTAGCCTAGCCAGCCCTGGCTCATCGCACCCGCGATGTCGAGAGTCATCGGGGGGAGATCTTTCATCTTCAAGCCAGCCATCATCCACTCGGCTATTATGCCGACCTGGGGGCCGTTCCCGTGCGTCAGCGCTATCTTGTAGCCTTCCTCGATCAGCGACACCACTATCTCTGCGGCCCTGTAGGCGTTCCTCCAGTAGTCCTCGGGAGTCCCCTTATCGCCCTTAGACTGGAACGCGTTTCCTCCGAACGCTATCACCATGTACTTGTCGTCTCTGGGCATTCAAACCACCTTAACTTGGATTAAGTGTGATTCTACCAGGAGTTTTTAAATTATCAAATACTATTTCAGCTTTGTCTATTCGCGTATATATGTTCATCTAGATCATAAAGTCGGGCACGCCGTCCGGCCTGTACGCGACGCGGGGCTTGAGACCGCTCTTCCTAAGTAGCTCAACGACGTGGGGGTACAGGATGACGTACTCTTCGTCGATGGACTCGACTAGTGCGGGGTGTATCTGAGAAAGCCTCTTTTTGAAAACCCTGTAGTTCTCGTCTGTACTAAAGCTTAGCATGATCGCCGGGTAGAAGTCCTCGCCAGGTCTAAGACCAGAGTTCATCAGGTTCTCCAAGGCTCTGAACTGGTACTCGTAGTAGCTCCTGTCGGCCCCCGTCAGCATTTCAAACTCCTCGGGTGTAGCCCCCTTGAATGAGACCCTTACCACGATGTTGTGGAACCTAGAGAGCTCGCGGGCGTAGCTCTCGTCCCTCCCTATGAGGAGGCCGTTCGTCTCCAGGATGAAGACAAACTTGGTCTCTTCGAAGAGTTTCAATAGGTCTACTAAGTGCCTCCTCGAGATGGTCGGCTCTCCACCGCTCAGCCTAACGTATCTGTACCCCCTTCTGCTAGCGATGTCGGTAAGAGTGCTGAAAACCCTCGACGGGTTGTAGAAATCTCCTTTGTCGGAGAAGTAGCTGTACCTCCAACTCCAACAGAACTTGCACCTCAGGTTGCATCCAACGACGTCGCCTGTGGCGATACCACCGTACCACCTAGCCCCCCTGAACCTGTAGTACCTCCTCTCCTCGACGTTACCAGCCACTCTCACAACACTCTTGTAGACCTCCTCTGTCAGTTTAAACGGGTCTAACCCCGGCATCGAGAGCCCGTAATACCTGCGAGTCTCTCAACTAGGTAAGAGCTTATCACGGTCCTTAATAAATCGCTGAGGTGCTCGAAACCGCCCACAAGGGTTCTCGACAAGTAGTCCTTTCCGGCCCTCTCTAAGCTACCGGCTATGAAGGCAAGGGACTGGATTACCCCGTTAAACGGGCCGAGCCTGTTGAACAACACTCCGTACAAACAACGCGAGGAGAACGGGCAGGTCGAGCACTTTAGCCCGGCTTTAGCACACCTAGCCTTCTCGGGGGCTTTCAAGTCCCGGCCTAGAACTAGCAACCTCCTGTAGTGCCTGTCGACCGGCGCGTGCTCTGTGAGGCCGTAGGCGTGTAGTAGGTAGGCCTTTGCGGACTTGACACCAAGCCCCTTGATGTTCAACAGGTTGGTGGCCTCTGCATACGGTTCGCCGATCGACGTGGAGCGGTCCACGCTAGCTTTAATGAGCCGGAAGGCCTCCACCTGGTAGGATCTCGAATTTATCGTGCCCTTCTCCAGCAGCTCTCTGATCCACCTAACAGTGTTTACGTGGTAGTCCGTGTTCTGTGACAGGTGAATTGCGTAGGCAACAACTGTCCTGTCGCCTGGGGTGTACATCAGAGTGACCTGGTCAACCACACCAGCACTATTAGTGACCACCCCCAACTCGTGGAATAGAGGGCGTTTCCGAAGCCCCAGCAGCATCTCCGCCTCGTCTAGCCGGCACGACCGAGGTACACGGCAGGTCGTCTCGAGACTCTGCTTTCTAAACCTGCACGTCAGACCAGAGCAGGTTCCATGCCTCTTAACGAAGACGAAGCCGCCGGACACCTCCTCTACTTCGAACAGGGGTAATAGGTACGAGTAGTAGAGGGTTAGACCGTAGTTTATACCTTTGATGTACATCGACAGGCTACTCCTAGCCCCAGGAAATCGACACAGGCGTTTTTATGAACGCAGATTAAAGAGGAGAAAGGAGAAAAAAAGAGAGCTCGTTTACCACTTCCTGCTACCCATGGTCATGGCCATTACGGCCTTCTGCACGTGGAGCCTGTTCTCGGCTTCCTCGAAGTAGAGGCTCTTCGGGTAGCTGTCGAGAACCTCGTCTGTTACCTCCTGGCCCCTGTCAGCCGGCCCGCAGTGCATGTAGAACGGCTTGCCGGCCTTCTCCAGTCTCTCGATTGTAACGATCCAGTCCTTGAACTTGTTCTGGTACGCCATGGCGCCCTCCTTGTCGACTTTGCTGTTGAAGGGTGGGAAGAAGCCCTTGGGGCTCCAGGCCTTCGGGTAGACTATTGTTGCACCCTCGAAGGCCTCGTCCATGTTGTAGACTATCTTGAACTCGCTACCCCAGTGCTCGGCGTACTTCTTTGCCTTGTTCATGACGTCGTCTAGCAACTCGAAGCCTGGTGGGTGCGCCACGTATACGTCGGCACCCAGCATGGCGAAGGTCGTCGCCACGTCTTGTGGAACTGCGAGCGGCTTCAAGCCGCCGCTGTAGGCGTAGCTCACCACTACCTTCTTCCCTCTCAGGTCCTTGGGGAACCCTAGCGCCTCAAACGCGGCGAGGGCGTCTGCCAGGGACTGGAACGGGTGCCAGATGTCGTCCTCCATGTTGAGCACGGGGACCTTACTCCACTTCGCGAACTCCTGTATGATCCTATGACCTCTCCCGATGATCCACTTCGCGGCGTCGCCGTAGATCCTGATGGCAATACCGCTACCGTACCTGCTTAGGACTCTGGCTACGTCGCTTATCGCCTCAGTGGCGTAAGGCACCATGTCCTCTGGTAGAGTCGGCGTGTACACCTGGTCTGGAGAGATGTATATAGCCTGCCCGCCCAGCTGGTACATGCCCGTCTGGAAGCTGTTCCTAGTTCTCAAGCTCTTGTTGTAGAATATCAGGTACAGCGTCTTGCCGTCCAGCCAGTTGACCTTCCTGATGCCCTTGTGGAACATCTCTTTGAGCTCCTTAGCCGCCTTCAGGACGGTGAAGATGGTGTCTATGTCGTAGTCCGCGTTGGATAGCCAGTGTTTCCCTTCCAGTAGACCTAGGAACCATGGCTCGCTCATTGCGTACACCCTACTGTAGAGTCATCTAATGGGGCTGGATGTATATAACGTTTACTTCCGCGGATAGTAGGGGATAACGGGGACTCTGCCGAACTTCCCCAGGTTTACAGTTTCCGTGGGTTCTCTGGTGACAGGGATGGCCCTTAAAGCGGCCGGCCTTGCTTTCACGAGGGATACGCTGTACGCGTCTAGTGTGAACATCTCGAGGTCGTCGATCGACCAGGGGACAACGATCATGTCGGGTCCAGCAACACAGACAGTCGTGTACGACAGTAGGTCGTAAGCCGTGAGGGCGCCCCTAGAGCCGAGCTGTATAAGAGAGTCGTCCTCCGCGTAGGGCAGCATGACTTCGTTGAACCCTGACGCTAGCCCGCTAGAGGTTGCTATTCTCCTTATCTCCGCGTTCAGCGTCATGACGCCGAAGTGGAAGCCCGGCTTTCTCACGTAGTAGCCGATCGCCTCCATTAGCCTGATAACACTGTTCTCCTTCCACGGCGATAGACTGTAGTCTACTACGACCCTCAGCCCGGTCACACTCCTAACTAGGTGTACTACGCTGTCGACCTCCTCGCCCAGCTTGTCGAAAGCCTGTCTGACGGAAGCCCCCGACTCGACTAGACTCCTGAGGTAGTCGGGGTAGAGGAACGATAGACCGACCCCCTCCACTCCACTGCTCGTAGAGTCGGGGAAGTATGGGGTCTCGAGAGGCCTCTCGTGGAAGCCTATGGCAAGTCTCGTACCTGCCGAAGGATCTGCTTCGCTAACTTTGTGAATAATCGTGGAGGCCGTCTTAGACGCGTCGAGGGGCCTCTCGTAGTCGAAGAGGAGACTGGTGTACAACCCGTTTAGTAAGACGTGTGTCACGTCCTCCAAGTCGGCCTTCCTAATGTGTTGCGAGCCCACGCTAACTAGGACCCCCCTGTTGACGGCACCTGCTTTGTCTACAAGCTCGAGGACCCTTGATAGACCGAGCTCGTTCTGCGGGAGCGATACCCGTTTAGAGAAGACACTGTAGCCTCTGCCCTCAAGCGCCTTCTCTACCTCCTCTAGCAGGGTCACCGCTCTGACAAGTACTTTTTCCAACTCGCTTGGATCTTTTACCAGCGGGGCGAAGTAGGTCACAGACCTGACAACGGGTCTCATAAAAACCATCAAGGAGTACTAGTTCGGACTAGAGTTTAAACATCACACGTGCTGTCTAGTTGACTTTTATATTCCTAGTCCTAGACTAGACTCGGATTGGGGAGGAGGGTTTGTATACCGGCCTGAAAAATAGGGACTTCTTGACCCTCGCCGAGTTCACGAAGGAAGAGCTAACCGTGATGCTGGAGACGGCCGCTCACCTTAAGCTACGCTACAAGATGGGCGAGAGGGTTATCCCCCTCCTTCCAGGCAGGCACCTGGCCATGATATTCGAGAAGCCTAGTACTAGAACGAGGGTGAGCTTCGAGACCGCCATTAAGGAGCTGGGAGGGGACGCAATAGTGTTACACTACGGCGAGATGCAGTTGGCCAGGGGCGAGACGATCGAGGACACGGCCAGAACGCTGTCTAGGTACGTTGACGGGATAATGGCGAGAGTGTACGAGCATCACAAACTAGAAAAACTGGCAGAGTATAGCACAGTGCCCGTGATCAACGGGTTGAGCGACCTCCACCACCCTGCGCAAGGGCTGACGGACGTCTTCACCATTATGGAGAAGAAGGGGAGGGACATTACAAGGCTCAAAATAGTCTTCGTGGGCGACGGGGGTGATAACGTAGCCCACAGCCTGATGCTGGCTGTCGGTATACTAGGCGGGAAGATCACCATATCCTCACCTAAGGGCTACGACCCGCACCCCTCTGTAGTGAAGCTGTTTAACGAGACAGCAGCCAGGTACGGTGGTAGCTTCGAGATAGAGAGAGACCCATGGAAGGCGGTCAAGGACGCGGACGTGGTCTACACTGACGTGTGGGTGAGCATGGGGCAGGAGAAAGAGAGGGAGAAGAGGGTTAAGGACCTCGAGCCGTACAGGGTCACGAGCCTTCTAATGAAGCAGGCAAAGCCGGACGCCATATTCATGCACTGCTTACCCGCCCACAGGGGAGAGGAGGTCACCGACGAGGTCATCGACGGGAAATGGAGCGTGGTCTGGGACCAGGCGGAGAACAGGAAGCACGTTCAGAAAGCCGTCCTCGCGCTCCTCATACCATAAAACACCTTTTTTATACTTCGACCCCATAATATACGCTCTCTGAACGTGAGGTGTGATGCTTGTCGGAGCTCAGCTACAGGCTTGGTAAAACCTTTTACAGGTTCAAGGCTGAACACGAGAGGGGGTTCAAGCTACTGGTCTACGGCCTTCTCGCATTAGTGATAGTACTAGGCGTCTACATCAGGGCTCTTCCAGGGATAAACTTCGGGCTAGAGCTCTACGAGGCCGACCCGTTCGTAGTGTACTGGCAAGCCAAGTACATCTACGAGCACGGGCTACTGTCGTGGTACACGCTGACACCCGAGAACCCTGCTACACACATATTCTGGTATCCCTGGGGCAGAGACTTCCCGCACACAGAGTACCCGGCTCTACCGATGTGGGAGGCGCTGTCCTACAACCTAGTCAAGTTCACAGGGGTCTCGTTCAAGGACTGGTGCGTTGTCCAGCCCCTAATATTCACCGTGTTCACAATCCTGTTTGTCTACCTGACGGCCTACGAGCTCACGAGAGGCAGTCACCTGGCTGGGCTACTTGCCGCGGCGTTCTACGCGTTCGTCCCCGCCGCGACGGGTAGGAGCATAATAGGGTTCTCGACAAAGTACGGTATAGGTATAATGTTTGCCACCCTGTTCTTCTACTTGTACGTCCTGTTTTACAAGAGCTACTCTGCCAAAGGGCTGTCAGCCAAGACGTTAGCGTTGTTGGTATTTACGTCGCTAGCACTAGGGCTACTAGGCTGGTCGTGGGGCGGATTCGTCTACGTACTAGGGGGTTTCGTAGCCTACCTCCTACTACTCCCTCTACTCTCGATTAAAGACGCGACCCCTAGGTTCATCGTGCTGAACATCGCCATACTGGCTCTGGCCATGGTCATAGTACTCGGCTCGCCAGCGATAACGGCGATGCTGCAAATAATGCCCTTTAAACTGAGCGGCCTGGGCGCTCTCCTCTTGGCTTCCACCCTTGTACCGTTGCTGTTCTCCTTGCAGTTCTATCAGTATAGGCTACTAGGACTTAGGAGACCGCTTCTTAAGCGGGGTGGCTATTTCTTAGTCCTCCTGCTGATCGTCGTGCTCGGCGTCGCCTTGGTGTACATTGGTAAGCTCGACATCCCTGGACGTTTCGCGTGGATACTGGGTCTAAGGACGATAGCTTCAAACCCTATTTTCGAGAGCGTTGAAGAACACCAGCCAGCCCTCGCCGTGATGGGGATCTCGGCCATACTGAGGAGCTGGGGCACATACTCGGACTGGCTCTTCTTCGTCTCGCCCTTCATACTAGCCGTCTTGGGGGCCCTGTATCTACTGTACAAGGGGACGGCGGACAGAGTGCTGATCTCCGTGGCCTTCTTGCTAGCGGTTTACGCCTACATGAACGCCGCTTACATGGAGGTGACAGCGGCTACGACCGGTTTGACGATCGCGGGGGTCTTCGCCGGGGTGATAGTATCTAGACTGGTCCCCAGCGAGGCCGTCTACGCAAGGGACAAGAGAAGGGTGTACGTTAAGAGGACGAGCCCCGAGGTTTTCTACGCGTCACTGTTATTGACGCTCTTCATGACCGCGAACATTGCCTTGGCGGGGTACAACACGTACAGCCAAATGAACAACGTGGTGCCCAGTATTAAAGCGGGCTATACGTCCCTACCCTACTGGACAGACGCGTGGTACAAGGCGATAGAGGTGATCAGGAACACTACGCCAGGCTCGGTTATCGTGGCCTGGTGGGACTACGGTTACCCGATAAGCGTCCTGGGGCAAAGACCCACAGTAGCCGACGGTTCAACGCTGAATACTACACAGATAGGCATACTGGGACTCGCATTGACGGCCCAGAACGACTCCGAGGTGTTGAAGTTGCTCGAGCTCCTACACACCCCGGCGAACAACACTTACATTCTAGTCTTCGACGTGTTCAACTTCAGGCCGTCTGGCAACAACTCCTACGAGGTGACACCCGTGATACCGGGTCTCATGGTGGGCCTCGACGACATACCCAAGAGTATCTGGATGATCAGGATCGGTGACTCTATTGTAAGCCAGCTACAGTCCATGGGTGTGAACGTCTCCTACAGGAACCTGGGCGACGCTTTCTACCTTTACCTCTTCCAGAACAACATCGTCATCTCTCCGAGGTTCGACGACTTGTCTAACGCACCACTACTCTACAGGATGCTCGTGGACGGGATCTTGTACCTGAACAAGCAGTGGAACGCCAGCGTCACTTTCACATGGTATACCGGTGTAGCCGACTCTGTGTCAACCCTGACCGCGCAGTACCCTCAGTTAAGCGGAGTCGTTCAACAGCTGAACTTGACCACCTACATACGCGTGCTATCTGTTAAGACCCTCACCTACGAACAGAGGCCCCTGGCCAACAGCCCCTACTTCAGGCCGTACGCCATCATAGCCGAGCCCTTCTACGACAAGAACGGGAACAAGGTGTTTATTAACGGAGCGTACTTGTACGAGGTGATAACGATATACCAAGTAGTCTACCCCTCACAGGCTTAACA
>NZ_JBMFLY010000005.1:0-24253 GCF_049970955.1 Thermogladius sp.
GGGCAGTAGCGGCACTCCCAGGGGTAGAGCGGGTGCTTCTCGTCCGCTAGGAGCCTCGCCACCTCCTCCTCGACGTCTACGGGGGAGGGCTCCACGACGTACTCCACTATCCTGTCGTGCGAGACGTAGAGGAGGTAGCCCCTGGGCGAGCCCAGGAGGTTGAGGTATATGTTGAGCTGCTGGACGTGGTGGTCGTAGGGCTCCCCCTGGAAGGTCTTAACCGACTTCACCTCGAGTACCTCCCTCGTCTCTATGTTGTAGGCGTCGACCCTCCCCTTCAAGACGTACAGGGAGCCGCCGACTTCCACGTGCTTCTCCACGGTGTACTCCGGGACGAAGCCGTGCTGGAGCACTATGGACTCCACGCCCGCGTGTATCAGGTTCCCCACCACAGCCGGGGGCTCGAAGCCGATGGAGAGCTCCGGGTACAGCTTCCTCAAGTGGAACTTGTGGTGGCACGACACGAGGTCGGTGACGTAGACCACGCGGGGGTCGGTCAGCTCGCCCATCCTGCTGACCTGCTCCTTCACGAACCTGTTGTAGACTAGAGAGAGGACGCGGCCCTCGGAGGCCCTGACGCGGACAGCTTGCTTCTGGTGGGACAATTCTCACACCTTACTCTTCTCTAACATGAGTTCTAGATATGTTTTACCGACGAAGCCGCCAAACCAAGGAGACGAGGCGACCTCTCTCAATAGGGGTTCGATACCCCCACCCTCCACCTCGACAAAGACGCCCAGACCCTCGACCTCGTCAACGCTGACCGTTAGCCCCCCGTTTCTTAGTATGACCCTGCTCTTCCTCACGACGAACCTTCCTGTGAACCCGAGCATCTCGAGCGTCTTTAATACACTCTTCACCTGGCCCTCTTCGAGCCTGGTCTCCAGCTCGAGCCTGGTCTTAACGAAGCCCTCGTTAACCCTAGGCCCCTTGTATGTCAGGAGGTAGGCATCACCGCTGCTACATCTCTTGTACCTAAACCTCAACGCCTCGTCTGTCGCGGCGAAGTCCCTACAGGGGTGCGTGAAGTAGACGTCCTCTTCGTAGCAGGTGTCAACGTACTGGAACCCCATGCTAGCGAACCAGGTTACCACGCCCTCCTTGCTGCCGTTAACTCTTATCTTAGCCTCGGTCTCGTACATCACCCCACCCTTTTCGCCAGCTGTTCATAAACACCCCTGTTGACCTGCTCGTTAAACCTGGCGACGCCCCTAGGGCTGGTTGTTGGGGTGTAAGACCTGTCCAGTCCAGCGAGCCCCTCGACGAAGGCCTTGAAGCCCCCCTCAAGCCCCCTTGTATAACCTCCCTCGAGCACTACTAGTGTAGGAACGGCCAGGTCTCTCACCAGTCTCCCCAGCCTGTAATACGACGCCTCAGACAGCGAGAGGTCCGCCAGCCCGTCGCCCGCGTATCCGTCGAAGCCCGCGGAGACCACGAGTGCGTCGGGCTGGTACCTTGAGAGGAGGTCCCCAACGTAGTCTAGTGCCGCCATGTAAGAGTCGTCGCCCGTGTACGGCTGGAAGACGAAATTCGCCTTGAAGCCGAACCCCTCGCCCTCCCCGATCTCATCGGGATAACCCGTGTACGGGTACAGGGTGTCGGGGTGCTGGTGGAGGTCTACGTGGAGCAGCCTCTCCCTGTAGAATATCTCCATTGTACCGTTTCCGTGGTGGACGTCGAAGTCTAGTATGGCGATGTTCTTGAAACCTCTGTGCCTGAAGCCGAGAACGCCCGCCGCTGCGTTGTTCAAGAGGCAGAACCCGTTGCTCGAGACACCTTTCGTCCTGCCTCTCTTACCGGCGTGGTGTCCCGGGGGCCTGATAACTAGGAAGGAGACGCCTCTTAGCTCGCCCGCAAGCCTGTAAGAGAGCAGGAACGACTCTAGAGCCAGTTCGAGACTGTCGGAGGCGATGTACGTGTCACCGTCCAGGAGAGCGCTACCCCTCCTAGAAATGTCGACTAGCCTCTCGACGTAGTCGCGGCTGTGAACCATGCTAGCTACGTCAATAGCCTCCCCAGCGTCCGTTACGTCGCTCCACACCCTATACGGTACCGAGCCCATCCTCTTGAGAGTGTCGAGGATCTTCATCACTCTACCAGGGTTCTCGGGGTGGTCAAACCAAGGCTTGTGCTTTGTCAGCGAACTCCTTGTTACGATTACCTCGAGCAAAAACACCAAGCCTCAGGAGTGTAGGTAAGGGTCAGGGGACTTAATACCCTTTACAGGGCTCAGGCAGTATAGAACAGGGCCTGCTGGAGGGCGTCCAGTATCGTTTTCTTGTCGATCTCCTTCTCTACTCTGACGATCGCGAGATTCGGGTGTCCCGCGATGTCGTAGGCCACGCCCTCCCCTACTAGGTACTTTGCTATTCTGTAGGCTCTGCCCCGCGAGGCCTTAATCACCAGGAGACTGTGGTTCTTGTTCGTGTCGACCAGCAGGGCGACGGGGGCCCTGAGTATGCTTGCGAGTTTGGAGGCCAGTGCGGTGGCTCCGCGCTTCTTCCACTTCTTCCTCGCGTCTATGAACCTGAGGTCCCCGACCCTGACTGCCTCGATCGCGAGCGACATAGCCATCTCTCTCAGCTCGCTGTCCCTCTTGTCGATCACCTCCTTGACCCTCGCCATGACCTGCTCGTCGAGAGGCATCGGTAGCGGTGTAGGGTCTGCCAGCCAGTTCACGATCTTAACCCACAACTCGTCGTCTCTGACCGCTGTCAAAGCCTTCGAGATCATCTTCGTTATCTCGAATATCTTCATGTACTCGGGCGGCACCCTCTTACCGGCGTCCATGTACCTGACCGCCATTGCGAAGCTCTCGAGCCGCTTGTGAACCCTAATGCCGTTCTTCGAGAGCTCGTCCATTAGAAGTCCCACTGTTGGTTGCCTGTGGTCTACGAGGAGGACGTCTACTATCTGCCTGAGCTCCTCCTCGTGCTGCAGTGTTGACAAGTGGTGGTCTACGTACATTATCTTCCTGACTCCGAAGTGCTGTTTCATCATCTTCAGCACGTTGCCGGTGTAGGGGACGTATGGGAGGTCTAGGAAGACCACCAGGTCGTAGGGTGCCGAGATGCTGTTGAGCACGTACCTCAACCTATCGGGGTCTACGGGGACCCTGTCTACTATGCTCACGCTCTTAAGCGGGTAGAGTGACAGCTTCTCCTGCGTGTAGACCAGCAGGGCGGCCGAGACGATGCCGTCGGCGTCCCAGTCGCCGGCGACCAGAACTCTCTTGGGCTTCTCCATGGGCCGACACGCTAAAGGTCTCAACTCAAGCTATAGAGACATAATTAAACCAATTTTAAAGGATACATTAATACTCGGTAACCACGTTTGGTGGCCAGCATACTCAGTGCTCTATACGAGATAAGCAGAAGCTCCGGTCGAGTGGTCAGAGTAGAGGAGTCCAGGCAGTATACCGTGTCCGTCGAGAGCGGTGACGTGGAAGGGTCGGAGGTGGGGATCTACGAGCTGAGCCGCGAATACTGTACACAGACGGTGCCAAAGGGTATTGTAGGCGTGGACAGCAGTAGCCGCGTCGTGGACACCCCATACATGTTCATAGCCATTGGCTCGGCGACGGGGATTAGTAGGCTAGGCCTCAAAGCGTTCGATATACCATCTCCCTCCTCGATAATGGCGCAAGGCGACCACAAGTACATACTCGTCATACCGGAGGTGCAGCCGTTCAACTACAACGTGCTGGAGGAGCTGGGGGTCGAGTATAAAGACCCCTCTTCACGCCCATACCCGCCCGAGTACAACAAGGCACTCGCCCTCGAGGAGCACCGCGTAGAGCTCGAGAACCTAGTACTCGAGAACGTGTTGAGTTGGGGGGAGCTAGTCTTCCTAGACGGCCCCCTGTTCCTCCCCACACACCCGGTTACAGAGGCGCGTGGAAGAAGCCGCCTAATAGACGTCTACAAGGAGAACTGGAGTCTCCTAATGAGAAGGAGGCTCGGGATCATCGAGAAGATCGACTCTTCCACTAGGGTCTTCGGCATCGTCAAGAGGTTACAGTACACACACATCCTGTCGCGCAACGACCCGTTTAAGCTGGGAGTCGAGAAGGTCAGCGACCACGCGTACCTGTCGATCTTGTCTGAGAGGATGTTCGTCGGAAAGAAGGCGTCCCCCTTCGCCCTAGGGCCGATTCGCGTCAGGAGCGAGATCGACGGGAGGAAAGTGGATAGGAGCATGTGGTACATATGCGTGCCTCGGAGGTTCGTGGGAGGTGAGACAGGGAGCTACGTCTTTTTCAGGGTCGAGACGCTCGGCAACACGAGTAGATTGGAAGACATCCAGCCGGTTCTCTTCGACTCCGTTTGCACTGGTGCGGGCATCCCGCTAAGTATCGTCATAGCCGACCAGAGGGTCAAGAGGCTCAGCGAAGCAATCGCGAGGAATGTAATGTTAGCCGTCGGCGTGGACCGCGAGTCGACCCTCCAGTATTTAAGTCCATAGATCGAACATTATATCGATGGATGCCCTACATGAGTGAAAGGATCATCAGGGAGTTGAGCTCGAGGGCTAGTAAAGCTATCGAGACGGCGAAAAGGCTAGGGGAAATAATAGGTTTCGTCTCCCGGACTAGCCCCTCCTTAATAGACGAGGAGGGAGGGCTCGTAGTATTCGACGTAGACCCGGTCATCTATTTCGATAAGTTTGTCGACGTGGCCTCCGCCGGGAGCTTCCTTGCTGTAGTGGATTTGAAGACGGGCCATGTGATCAGCCTGCGCGTGATATCGGTTGAGAGGAGAGACATCCTAGCCGAGTTGTCGATCCCCGAGGTCTACGCCCCCACTCTCAGCCCTGAGGTCACAGGCCTGCTGACCAGGACTCGCGTTAAGGCTAAGCCTCTCCTGTCCTACGACCCCGAGACCTCGACCGTGAGCATAGCGAACTACGTGGTAGAGCCCCAGAGCCCCGTTATCAGGCCCCGCGATGCATCCACCGCGCAGTTCATGCTGGGGATGCCCACGACCGGCGTGTTTGTAGGTTTCGTCACCACAGGGGACAGGCCCATATTCGACGCACAAGTACCCCTCTTCCTCCCGGTGAACACGTTCTACCAACACGTACTAGTCCTAGGTACTACGGGAAGCGGGAAGACCACCCTGCTTAAGAACGTTGTCACGTCGATATACAGCAAGTACGACATAGCCACCTCACACGACGTGACCATTATAATCCTGGACCCTAACAAGGACTACGTCTCTCTACCGCTGAGGCCGGTCTTCCCCGAGGACGTGCCGCACAGCGAGAGGGTGCTAGTCGAGCACTTCTCGAAGAAGGCCAGGAGGCCCGAGGGGCTTGTCATAGTCCTCCCCATCACAAACCTGGTCGTTGAGCAGTACGCTGGAGGCTCGCAGACCTGGGCTAAGGCGCTGAAGGACGTAAGCGAGGCGTACGTCTCGGACACCTACGGACCCCTCTTCGAGAGGTTTAACTGGGCTTGGAGCATAAAAGAGCTCGTCGTTCACGAGGAGCCGGGCCGTAGCCCGTTGAGGTTCGTGAAGATCGCCGTAACAGTCAAGTACCCAGAGGAGGAGTCCTTCACCCTCTACATAGTCCCATACAGCTTCAGGTTCAGCGACTTCTCGCCCAGAGAGTTCATCGTATTAAACCCCTACTTCACCAGACAGGCAAAGGACACCCTGTCCAGGCTGATGAAGAGACTGGAAGACCTAGGCAGCCCTATTAAGACCCTCAACGAGCTCTACGACCTACTCCGCGTCGCAAGGTACTACATGGAGCACAAAGGCGGCACGCCAACTGGAAGGTGGAGAGGGTTGGTGGAAGTCGTGGAAGACCTCGCAGTCCACAAGAGCACCCTGGAAAACATCTTGAGACAGCTAGGCTCACTAATCGACACGGGTGTCTTCGACATAGGCGTGGGAGGTGGAGAGGACTACCTCGTGGAGCCACCGATCTCCGACATCCTCGAGAAGCACAAGACCGTGTTCTCTGGCTTCCCAATAGTAGTCGACCTCGACTTCCTCCAGGAGTACTCGCCGGCAGACCCCGAAAAAGTGATAGGCATAGTAGCCTACAGAATCCTCAACAGGGTCTTTGAATGGAAGCTGGCAAAGAGCAGAGAGCGGGTGAGGACGCAGCCCGTTGTAATATTCGTCGACGAGGCGCACAGGTTCTTCCCCTCTAAGGGAGGGGGGACCGAGGAGTTTATAGAGCACGTGAGCGGCATGATAGACAGGATCGCGAGGCTGGGACGTAGTAGAGGACTCGGGCTCGTCTTCAGCACTCACAGCCCAGACGACGTCCACGACATAATCCTCCAACTGGCGAACACGAAGATAGTGCTGCGAATGGACAAAACCCACGTCTCCTCGCTCGACCTACCGCCCGAGTACAAGGACTTTGTGACTCGCTGTGGTGACAGAGTGGGGGTGCTCAAGAGCCACGTGCTCAGGCTAGGCTACGTGTCGTTCAGGACGCCGCTCACTATCGCGGGGCACTACGACTTGTCCAAGGTCTAGCGTTTCACCCTATATACCACGTGGACAACCCTGTGGACGACCGTCTCAACCGATAACGCCAGTAGCAGGGACAGCACCATATAACCAGCTACCCGGTTTAAAGCCAATAATACTGCCGAAATGAACAGCGCGACCACTCTCTCGCCTCTCTCTATCAACCCTACTCCTTCGAGCGGGACCCCGAGGCTCTCAGCCCTCGCCCTAGTGTAGCTGATGAGGAGGGATACTACCACCAGGGCGGTGACCATGCCCCAGTCCACTCCGAAGTTTACGAAGGAGACGATCAAGAACACGTCGGAGACTCTGTCTATAAACGAGTCTAGGAAGGCCCCTAGCGGTGTAGCACGGCCAGTCGCCCTAGCCACAGGGCCGTCCAACATGTCCATAAGCCCTGACAGCGCTAGGAGGGCGGTATAAGTGGGTATCTCCCCCTTGAAGGACAGCAGGAGGGCGAGAGTCGAGAAAACCAGGCCTGCCAAGGTCAAGTGAATGGGTCTAACTCCCAGTCTTCCTAGTTTTCCTCCTAGCTCCTCTACCTTCGCCCCCAACCTCTTTCTCAGCTTCCCCAACACATGCTTCACCGCAGACCTTGGCGCAGGTGTTCTTCATTATGATGGCGTCATGTTCAAGAACGGGGCTCTCGCTTATAAAAACGCCCTCTACGCCGACCTCGGCTAGAGCGCTACACACCGTCTCGAAGTCCGGGCCGTACTCTTTCTCGTTGAGCATGTGGTGTTCCCTCTCCCCGCCCCGCCCGTACTCGATCTTAGAGAAGTGCATGTGGAGGGGTTTGAGGGCCCAGCTCCCCAGGTTCCTCTCGATCTTGTCCACCACCCCGACGACGTCGTCTTTTGATACTATGAACTTCCCCTCGTACCTGGCGTAGAGGTGGGCCCAGTCCACCACAGGCCTCGTACCGGGAACCCTGCTGGATATCTCTATGGTCTCGTCCAAGTCGCCGACCTGCGACGTCTTGCCGGTGGTCTCGGGGCCTAGCCACACGTTCTTCGCCCCGATCGAGTCCCTGAACTCGGCGACGGCCTTCAAATTCTCTACGACGGCCCTCAGAGCCTCCTCGCGGCTTGGCATGTCCTTGTAGTAGCCGGGGTGGAATACCACAACGTACGCCCCCATCCAGTAGGACGCCAGAACGCTCTGCTTCAGCCGCTCGATACTCGCCTCTACGGTCTTGGTGTTCTTGCTCGACAGGTTTATGAAATAGGGTGCGTGAAGACTGAGGAGAATGTTGTTTTTCGCCGCCTCCTCGCCGAACGCCCTTGCCTTCTCCTCTGTGATGTTCACCCCCCTGACGGCCTCGTACTCCATGGCGTTCAAGCCTAGGTCTCTCAGGAAAGCCGGGGCCTTTAGAATGTCAGCGGACTTCATCGAAAAAGGCTTGCCGGCGGGTCCGAACCTGAATCTCAAAACTCGACCCCTGACTCTTTTATTTGCGTTGGAGATGGTTTAAATGGTGTCGAGGGGTGTGGTGTACGGGGGAAGTTCCCAAGGTTCTAGAGGAGCAGGTGTTGTTCAGGGGCTTGAGGTTTGACGTGGTTCGTAGGCACTACGCGTACGGGTCGCGGAGGTTCGCCAGAGACGTGGTGGTCTTCCCCGAGAGCTCTGTAGTAGTCCCATTCGTCAACGACGAAGAGGTCATCGTTATAAGGCAGTTCCGCGCACCTGTGGGCGAGTACATTGTCGAGGTTCCAGCAGGCGTCCTAGACAAGGGTGAAAGCCCCGAGGAAGCCGCTAGAAGGGAGCTGGTTGAGGAGACGGGGTTCTACCCGCGTAGGTTGACAAGGCTAGCGACGGTGTACCCTGTGCCCGGTTATAGCACTGAGGTGATGCACATCTTCGAGGCGGAGGAATTAGAGTTCAAGGGGGCGAAGCCCGAGCCGCACGAGCTGATCGAGGTAGTCAGAGTGCCCTTCAGAGAGATGCTTGAAAGGGTCTTGAGAGGCGAGATAAGGGACGCTAAGACGGTGATAGGAGTCATGCTGGCGGGCTACAGGCGCGGGCTGCTAGGGCTTAGGTAGCTACTTTATTAAGACGAGCCGCGCGAGAACATACTTGGCTACGAGCTCCAAAGCAACTACGGCGTCCATTGCCTCCTCGACCGTCCGCCCCCACGCAAAGACGCCGTGTTTAGGGACGATGACGATCCGCGCCCCGGAGGCAAGCTTGCTCGAGACTTCCTCTGCTAACTCCACGCTCCCGGGCTGAAAAGGCTCAGCGATCTCCGCCCTACCAACGCTATACTCCACTTCCACTAGACCTGTCTCCCACCACCGCCTCCGCGACTTGGACTTCGTGAAGCGGTCCGTTAGAGCAAGAACTAATGGGGGGTGGGCGTGGAGCACCGCCTTAGCCTCCTTGACTTTCTTGTACGTCAAGACGTGAGCGTTGACCTCGATCGAGGGCTTGAACCTCCCTCTATACTCGCCTGTTTCCATGTCGTAAATAACGAGGTCTTCGACATTGAGCCACTGCTTCGCGACGCCCGACGGTGTGATGGCCATGCGTCTCTCGTCTAGGAGAACGCTACCGTTCCCTCCTCTAGGGTTTATGAGCCCTAACTGGAAGAGCTCGCGCATAGCGAGCACTAGTTTCCCCAACTCGCCCTCTTCACTAGAGGTCAACTACGTCACCTGTCCTCAGATACCTCACGTCCAGCTTAAATCTCTCCGACAGCAACTCCCCGACCAAACTTCCGCTACAGTGGAGGGGGTACACCCTTTCGGCACGGAGCCTCAAGGCTATGTCCTCGGCAAACCTCCTCACGGTCTCTGGCGGCGCCGCCTCCAGGTGAAAGCCCCCTATCACCGTGGTGACCCTGTACCTAGTCGAAATGTCCGCTAAAACCTCCCTGACACCGGGGTGGAAGCATCCCGTGAACAGGGCGTACTCACCTCTACCACCCTCGAGTTCGACCAACATGAAGTGCTCCCACGGAGGGCCGTGGAAAGGCCTTGAGACCACAACGCCGTCGACAACCCTCGTCTCCTTCACGACCTCTACCGGGCTCAGCTGCCATTTCTGGGCCTGTCTACCGAGCGTCTCCATAGAGGCGTAGGGCAGGTACACTTTGGCAAAGGGGGCCTCCCACCCTATGGCTTCCAAGCCGCCTATGTGAGGCGCGTGGGCGTGGGATATCACCACGTGGTCTACCAAGTCCAGCGGGAAGCCCGACATGCCCGCGTTGTTGGCTATCACGTAAGCGTCGGGGCCTGCGTCGAAGACTATGTACAGCCCCTTGTACTCCACACCGATCGAGAGACCCCTCTTGTGTTCGAAGCCCTTCCTAGGAGCACCACCCACTAGAACGTAAACGCGCATGATTAAACTCCTGTCTAGTAGACATACACATATAAAGCGGGTGAAGAGATATAACCAGTGCGGCTGTCATGTTTACTGGCGGCAAGGACTCATCCTCGGCCTTGCTAAAGGCTTCGATGAAAGGTTACAAGATATCCGTGCTCGTCTCAGTGGTCCCCCAATACGACTACTCCTACTTGTACCACAGGCCGCACTTCCAAGCGCTAAGTCTCCAGAGCTACTCACTCGGCGTACCTCTCGAGACCGTAGGCGTTTCTAACGAGAGCAGGGAGAGAGAAGTGCTGGAGAAGGCGCTAGACCGCGTGAAGACAAGGTACGGTGTCGAAAAACTCGTTACGGGAGGGCTGTTTAGCAGGTTCCAGAAGAGGGTATTCGAGGAGGTAGCCAGTAGAGTGGGGCTCGAGGTCTACGCCCCTTGGTGGGGGGTAGACGAGGAGGAGTACTTGTACAGGGTCCTCGACATGGGGGTTAAGTTCATAATAGTCCGGGTCTCGACAATGGGGTTGCCACACAGCTTGATAGGAAAGGAGATCACCAGGAATGACGTGGACTCGATAATCAGGCTCTCGAAGAAGTACGGCTTTAACCCGTCGTTCGAGGGTGGTGAGGCTGAGACCCTCGTCGTCGACATGCCGCTCTTCAGGTACAGGTTGAACGTGGACGGCGTGGTGAGGTCTGTGAGCGAGTACGAGGGGTACCTCGAAATAAAGAGAGTCGCTCTTGCCGCTAAAACCACTTGGACGCAGCGTGTCACTTCTTGGAGCTGAGGTAAACCGCTATTGTATCGGCTAAGTGCTGGGGCTTAGTGTACCACTTGTCGTACTTAAAGTCCTTGTTGTCTATGGTGACTACGACGTAGTCGCCCTCGTCTTTCACGACCGCCCTAACGCTTCCTCCCACGAGCACGTTCGTGACGTTGGCACCCCTGTCCTGGAATGTCACGCCGCGAACTTTACTAGCTAGTTGTATCTTGAATTGTTTTATGTACTCACTCATCCAACCACCACCCGTCGTAGGATATTGAAAATTTTAGAGTCCTTATAAAAATGTCTCGATCTAGTACGTCACACCCAGGAGAGCGTACCTGTCCGGCTGCTTCTCACACAAGCTCTCAAACTCGCTCAAAGGCGGCAGCTCTATGGGCGACTCGACGATCTCCCCCAGTACACTCCTACCGTACTCCTGCTCAAGTCTCTCCGCACACTCCTTAGTACCGTCCCAGGCCGCCACTATGAGGCCCTTCTCCGTTCGGGGTTGCCTGTGAGGGATAATAGTCAGCCTCTTGAGGTAGTCGAGTGCCCTACTCTTCATATGGGCCTCGATCTGTAGCCACGTCTCTTTGAGGGTGTCGACGAGCTTCTCGAGGGGTACCGTCTTCTTCTCTAGTGTATCGCGCCTGACTATTGTGACAGTGTTAGATGACGTCTCTCTTCTCCCGATCTCTAATCTCGTGGGGACCCCCTTCAGCTCCCAGTAGTAGTACTTCCAGCCTGGCGAGTGCTCTGTATCCAGGTCTAGGTGGGCCCTCACGCCGCTCTCCTTCAGTATCTTGAGCACTTTCCTTGCGTAGTCGACAACGTCCTCCTCGCCCTCTCTGAATATAGGTACTATGACCACCTGGATGGGCGCTATCGCAGGGGGGAAGAAGAGGCCCCTCTCGTCGCCGTGGACCGCTATAACGGCGCCTAGGACTCTCTCGCTGACTCCGTAGCACGTCTGGTACACGTACTTGTACTGCCCATCGCTGTCGAGGAACTTCAAGTCGAAAGCCTTAGCAAACCTCTGACCCAGGTTTATGACACTCCCCAGTTCAAGCCCCTTCCCATCGGGGGCTACAGTAATAAAGTCGTAGTTGTACTCAGCACCAGCGAATGTATCCCAGGGCGGTGTTTTGACTATGTAGTAGGGGAGGAGGAGCGAGTCGAAGAACTGCTTGTAAATTGATATTGCCTCCTTGATCTGCTCCTCGGCCTCTTGCATCGTGGCGTGCGCCGTGTGGGCCTCTATGAAGCCCATGATCTCTCGTACCCTCAGGATAGGGTGGGTCATCTTAGTCTCGTACCTGAAAACGTTGACCACCTGGTACATTTTGAGGGGCAGGTCTTTTCTGCCCTTGATCCAAAGGTTCCACATGTAGTACATCACCGTCTCGCTGGTGGGCCTGACGAACAACCTCTCGTTGAACTTCTTGCTCATAGTGCCCTCTACTACAAAGGTCTCCCCACCGAAGCCTTCGAGGAAGTCCTTCTCCTTCGAGAACACGGACTCGGGGATAAAGGTTGGGAAATACGCCTCCTGGTGGCCTGTCTCCTCGAGGAGCCTTATCAGGATGCTTTGAGCGAGCCTAAGCGCCTTGAGGCCGTATGGTCTCCAAACTATCATGCCCTTGACTGGGTACCTTATGTCTACTATGTCTGCGTCGCGTAATATGTTGTGGTACCACTCTGGGAAGTTGCTGAATTTATCGACTTTAGACAATGTAGGCACCTTGACTCTATCCTTATTGACTTGAGATACTTAAAATAACTTTTAAATAGGCGCGATCAGACCGCCTTTTTCATCCTCGCAACGATGTTGTTCGACTTCTCCAGGTACTGTCTCACCCTCTTTCTCATCGCCCCGGCTAAAACCAAAGTCGCGACACTCCTGTTGAAGTCGTTCACGAGGAGCTCTATTATCAGTCCGTTGTCGAGTCCCTCGACAACAAACCTGCCACCCACACCTTTCTCGACCTCCCCCATGACCCTTTTAACGGCGATGACGTCCTCGAGGAGCCCGTAGCTCACCTCGAGCCACGGTTCGTAGTAGGCCACGGTCGCGTGGAACTCCCTCAGAGCCTTGGCCTTCTCCTTGAGGCTGCCAGCGCTGTCCAACACCATCGCGATCTTGCCAGCGAGGTATCTAAGCTCCGAGTCCCCGTGTGGGAAGAGGTCCTCTGGACGTATATGCCCGAGACTGGCCTCCTGAGTCGACAGGCACGTGACTATGTCGGCTGTCAGCCCCGCAAGTCTCTCGATAAGGTGCCTCAACCGCCGCTCCTCTACGGCTTCCTCGACGTGCCCCCTTGACAAGTGGCGTGGCTGGTCGTGTACTGCCACGGACGGTATTGAGTGTAGTAGGTAGCTGTAGGAGTCGAGGTATGGGAGGTATCGCGTTCCGTCGAAGTTAGCCTGTACTCCAAGTGCCGCTTTCTCAGCACAGCCATTCAGTAAGGGGTGGGAGGAGACCCTTACGCTCTCTCCGCTTAAGTTGTCCACCGTTATACTGGCTATGATTTCCTCGTCCCTCCCCCTAGAAGCGAGCGCCTCGAGGAAGTACCTACTTCCCCACGACCAATACCACGTCGTTAGCCCCGGCGAGCCGAACTCCTTTGCCGTAAAGCTGACGAGGACCACGTTGACTGCGAGACTCGTTTGTCTCAGGAGGCGAGCAACTTGTAGGAGGGTCTCCAGCCCGGCGAGGTCGTCGTAGTACCCGCTCAGCCAGTGGTCGTGGTGCGCGTTCACGTGGACCTCCAGCTCCCCTCTACCGTTCAGGCCTGCCACGACAGTTTTCCCTACAGCGTCTCTAACGAGTCTAGCCCTACCCGACAGCCTTATCCTTGCACCAGAGAGCTTGGCCAGCTCCCGCGCGTCACTTGCCTTAATTGAGACGACTGGAACCGCGGGCGGCGAGCCCGCCTCCAGCGATACCCTAGCCGAGCCCGACACTACTTCTCTCTTGAAAGAGTCCCTGGTCGGGTCGTAAATTATCACGCCGCTAAACCCCTTCGAGACCGCCTCCTGTACCACGCGGTTCAGACCCAGAGCGCTACCCGTGTAGCCGGCGAGCAGTACTGACCCCTCGGGCACCGGCTCAGGAATATCCGTGGGAGTTCGAGCAACTACCAGTCTGCCTTCTACCTCGAAGTCGGTTGTAGGCGGCATGACACGGCACTCCACGACGGTCTCCCCGGCTTCAACTCGGCAGCCCTCCTCTACCCACGAGACAACGGGCGTATCGAAGACCTTGACCCATTCTGCTACTTCGACAAACAACTCCTTAAGACCGCGCACAACTACCTGCTCAGCGTTAGAGCCCGTTACAACCTCCTCTGTAAAAGGTCGTCTAAGGACGCGAAGCTCCATTCAGACACCGCAGCATTATAATGTTAAGACCCCGTATACCGTAATTAAGTCCGTCGAGGTCGTAAAATGCTCAGGGTAGTCAGGATCTCTGTCAAGGACGTAGACAAGTTTGTCGAGTACCTGAGAGCCAGGGGCTACGAGGTCGAAGAAGGCCCTCACACCGTTCTCGTAGACCAGAGCGAGGTCGTATCGGTCAAGGTAGAGAGGGAGGGGGTTATACAAGGCTACGCAGTAGTACACTTCATAACCCCGTACTATCGTGTCGAGCTACGAGGGCTACAGGACGACAAGGAGTACCTGAGAGCCCTCCTAGAGGTCAAGTATAGCGAAGAGAAGTGGAGGATACCTGTCGACGACGTCGCCGTAGTCGCGCTAAGCGAAGAACTTGTACAGATGTTAGAGGGTTACAGCGACGAGTACCCTGTAGCCGACGGCGAACTGCTAGTTAGCGAGTACCGCCGTAGAAATCCCCAGTACCAGAACACCGTGAGGTTGCTTGTAGCTAGACTGCTGGACGAGCTGGCCTAGACCGCCGCGCTCGCTGGCTCGCCGGGCGCGCTCTGCCTAGCCCCGCAGTACGGGCAAAACAGGGCGTCGAGGGGGATGGGCCTCCCGCAACTCACACACTTCTTCACCCCTCTGCTGGTGGAGTCCATCTTAAGAGCATACTCGTTTTTCACGTCTTCTATCGTGAGGTGCAGGTAGACCTGCGTTGTCTTGATATCGCTGTGGCCCAGTATTCGCTGAAGCGCGTTGAGACTTAGCCCCATTCTGAGAGCTCTTGTCGCGAAGGTGTGCCTGAGAACGTGCGGCCTGACCTTGGACTCGTCGAGCCCCGCTCTCCTCGCTAGTCTCTTGAGCATCTTGTAAAGCCCCGAATACGTGTAGTCGAATAGCCTGTCGCCTGGGCCTAGGTTCTTCAACTTGATATACGCCTTGATCGCCTCGAAGGTGTCCTGAGTAGCCGTAACGTACCTCTCCCTACCGTACTTCGCCTCTCTGACCCTGATCACCCTCTCGTCAAAGTTGATGTCCGAGACCCTGAGCGACAACAGCTCTCTGCTTCTCAAACCCGTGTCCAGCAGGAGCTTCAGGATGACCTTCTCCTCCACCTTGCTAGCCGCCGACAGAAGCCTGTTGACCTCCTCGTCGCTCAAGGCCTCCACTCTCCTAGGGGGCTTCTTCACCGAGGGGATCGTTATCTGGAGCCCCAGCCACTTGAAGAACTTCTTCAAGTAGATCGTGTAGTAGTGAAGCGTGGTCAACCAAGAGTCCTTCTCTTCGGTCTTCTTCCCCTTGAACCCGTTCCTCAACCTGTCGTTCCTCCAGGCCACGATATCCCTTAAAGTAACCTCTCTCAGGGGCTTGTTACCAATGAACGACAGGAAGTCTGCGAGGGCTGCCCTATAAGCCTTCACCGTCTCCTGGCTCGCCCCCGACGCCTCGAGTACTGCTAGAAACTCCTGAACGATGTCCTCGTTCGGTAGCCTCAGTATGTCGTCTGGCGCCTTACCTACGTCGATCCCGGCAGGCATTCTCCCCCTACTGAAATCGGGAGGAACCGGTTTTAAGAAGCCGGATTAGGTTAATAGGTACGCCTCCTCCTATAATTCCGTACTTGGATGAAGAAACGTGGCAGGTCTGAGTAGTGAAGTATCCGCGCGGGGCTGACACCCCGTCTTGCTTTTCACGGGGTGAAGAAGGCTGATCAAGATCTTAGTCCACGGGGATAGCGACGGGGTCTGTAGCGGCGCTCTCTTAAAGGCCTACCTGGAGAGGAAGGGGGAGGTCTCCGTCTACTTCACGCACCCCGCTGGTCTCGTAAAAGACCTCTCGGAGTTCACGAGCCAGGGGGACCACATCTACATAGCCGATATAGCACTGGACGAGAGGACGTTCAGGCAGGTGATCGAACTACTGGAGAAGCGGGGCGAGGCGGGAAAAGTAGTCTATATAGACCACCACCCCCTGCCAGAGGAGTTCGAAGGAGTTAACAACATAGAGTTCGTTCACGACACTTGTTGCTCGGCATCAGAGCTGACGTATAGGTACGTCGAGAAATACCTCGACCCGGACTACTCTCGAGTAGGGTTGTACGGGGCTATAGGCGACTACATAGACGAGACTCCATGGGTTCGCGAGCACTTGGCGAGGTGGGACAAGAGGTTTGTCTACTACGAGGCGGGGGTCTTGATCCAGGGCCTCGAGGGCGCAGGTAGGCAGTACGACTTTAAAAGGCAGGTACTTCAAGCGTTAAGCCAGAATCAGCTACCGAGCTCGATAAGCGAGCTTTACGAAAGAGCGGTGAAACAGAGCAGGCTGGACGAGGAGCTTAGGCTAAAAGTCAAGATGTCTGTCTACACTAGAGGCGTGGTCTCCATCGTTGAGAACCCGCCGGGTAGCGTGGGGCGTGCTGCGAACTACGCAAAGATATACGGCGGTGGCTTAATCGGGCTGGCGTACGAGACCCGCGGCCACGTACTCGTTATGAGCCTGAGGAGCGACAGAGTAGACCTAAACAGGCTGTTGAGAGCGATCAGTAGAACCCTCGATATCCAAGGAGGGGGACACCCCTTTGCGGCAGGCGCTAGGGTTCCTGCTAGCCTCTTTGACGCCTTCGTGGAAAAAATCAACTCGTTGTACAGAGACTTCGTCAGGTAGAGTCTCACAACATGTTCATTTTCTCTCTAAGAAGGTGCTCAGCCTCGTCCTTACTTATCTTCTCGTACTTTGCTTTCTTGATCTCCTCGATTATTAGAGTCTTCTCCTCCAGCAGCTTCTCTATACTCCCCGGCAACGATATTATCGCCCTATAGCCTTCGCCGCCGTGTACTAAGAGCACCTCGCCTAGGACTTTCCCCTCCCTCTCGCTCAGTTCCACTACTCCTAGGGACTCGCCTCCGGGCCCCTCGATCTTCAGCAGTCTAGTCCCCATGGTGGTCTCGCCTATCTCGGGCAGGTCTACTACCTCGATAGCCGTGGTCGGTGCCGTAACCTCTGTCTCCACCGTCTCGCGAGGCTTCTCCTCTGTTTCCATCGCGGGCGCCTGCTCCACGACCGGCCTTCTCCCGAAGGCCTCCTGAACCTCCTTGAGCTTTTCGTTTATCACCTTTCCAAGAAGTTTAGAGACCTCCTCGTCGCTGACCCTCCTAAAGAACTCCACCACTAAACTGCTGTAGTCCCACTCGATCAGTTTCTTCTCGGGGTAGACCTTGTACTTGACCCTTATCCTAACAACATCGCCCTTGTCGCTTTTCAGCTCGTCAACTATGAGGTAGTACAGCAGCCTGTTCAACTCGGCTGTGGCCCTCGCGGCTTCTTTGGCCATCTCCTTATCGTTCTTCGTCAAATCCTTCAACTGAGCAAACAGCGTCCTCCGGACCTTGTCTGCGTAGGCCCCAGCGATCACTAGTCCTGTACTCAAGGTAAATTCCTGGACGTTCTCCGTCGACATCGTCTCATCCTCGACAATATTCATCTATTTTATTTAGTGGACGCAATAGTTAAATATTTCTGAGGTGTAACGAGTTTGGAAGACCTTCTACAGAAGGCGATCGCTGAAGCCTCCTCCATGGGCGCTACTTACGTTGAGGCCAGGTACCACAAGAACGACTACTTCACGTTGAGAGCGCGTAACGGGAACTTGATCGACTCCTCTCGTGAAGTTGAAGAGGGGGTGGGCGTCAGAGTACTCGTAGACGGGTCTCTAGGCTTCGCCTCGACTACTACCCTTAGCAAAGAGGGCGTCTTAGAGGCCGTTAGGAGGGCGGTGGCGACAGCGAAGAGGTTGAGCCGGCTCATGAAGAGCCCCCTCAGGCTAGGCCCTGGCAGGACGGGCAGGGCGAAGTACGAGGTCCCCATGGCCAAGAGCTTCGAGAACACGCCGCTAGACGAGAAGATAGGCCTGTTCAGAGAGCTCTGGAACCGGGGCAGGGAGGTCGTTAAAGAGGCCTCTCTGAAGGTGATGTTCAACGAGTACGTGGAGAGCGTCGAGGAGAAGGTGATATTAACTAGCGAGGGCGCCTACGTGAGGAGCACTATTCCGAGGCTATACTTCGGCTACAACATGGTGATCTCGCACCCTCAGAAAGGCGTGGTTCAGAGATGGCGCGAGTTCGGTGGCAGCGGCGGCTTCGAGCTGGTCGAGAAGTGGAGAGTCGTGGACACCGTTGTAGAGGAGGCGGGGACGCTTGGAAGGGTCTTACTCGAGGCCCGCGCGCCTCCATCAGAGCCCGTGGAGGTGGTGGTGGGGAGCGAGATAGTGGGCTTGATAGCGCATGAGTCCGCAGGGCACCCCAGCGAGGCTGATAGGATTCTCGGCAGGGAGGCCGCTCAGGCTGGCATGAGCTTCATAAAGAAAGGTATGAGAGGCTTCAAGATAGGCAACGAGAATGCCACCGTCGTGGACGACCCGACTATACCCGGTAGCTACGGCTTCTTCCTCTACGACGACGAGGGTGTGTCTGCGAGACCCAAGTACCTTTACAGAGAGGGCGAGGTCTACGAGCACCTCCACAACAGGTTCACAGCAGCCGAGTACAACACGGAGTCCAACGGCTCGGCCAGGGCTATGAACTACGCCAGCGAACCCATCATAAGGATGTCCAACACCTATGTAACCCCGGGCGATTACACCTTCGAGGAGCTCGTAGAGGACATAGAGTACGGCGTGTACATAAAGTCGTACATGGAGTGGAACATAGACGACGAGAGGTGGAGCCAGAGGTACGTCGGCCTAGAGGCCTACCTGATAGAGAAGGGCGAGCTGAAGGGGTTCGTGAGAAACCCCGTGCTAGAGCTCACGACCAAGACGTTCTACAGCAGTATCGTGGCCAAGTCAAAGGACCTGAGGTTCTACGCGGGCACGTGTGGAAAGGGAGAACCCAGCCAGGGCGTGCCGGTTTGGTTCGGCGGGCCGGACGTAAAGCTGTCTAAGATAAGGCTAGGCGTTGCCCCGGGGTGATGGCGGCTTTGAGCGGTAGCGAGCTCGCCTCGCGGTTTGTCTCGAAAGCCCTCGAAATGGGCTTTAGCGACGTTGCCGTCCTAGTGGAAGACGTAAGCAGGGTTATGGTGAAGTTCGCCAACTCACAGCCCAGCGTAGTCCAAAGATGGGATACCTCGGTGGCAAGCCTGTACTTGAGCAAGAACAGGAGGCTTTACACCGGGTCGGTTGTACTGGATAGGCTGAGAGACCTTGATAAACTACTCCACGAGATAAGCTACGTCGTCGATAGAGTGTCCGAGAGCGAGCTCTACGCGCCTCTACCGGAGCCGAGTAGGAAGGCCGGAGGGTTCTCGTTCGTCGATACTAAGGTCGTCGAGTCGATGAAAGACCCGTCTAGACTCGCCGAGCTCGTTCTGGAGGCCTCTGCGAGGGAGCACAAGGTGGACTTCACTGCGGGGAAGGTCGACCTGTGGCTGAGGAGAAAGTACTTGGCGACTTCTACGGGGGCCCTGCTTGAAGAGGAGTCTACTGGCGTGGAAGTCTACGTCAGGAGCTTTAAAGAGGACGGTAGCGGGCAGTGGGGGTTCTCCTCGAGGAGCCTTGACGAGAAGAAGATCGAGGAGACAGCTTTAAAGGCCTCGGAGCTAGCCCACGAGAGCCGGGGGAGAAGCCCAGTTGAACCGGGCGTCTACGACGTGATCCTCTCGCCGCTCGTCTTCTCACAGTTGCTAAACGTCGTTGCTTGGATGTCGACCGGGCTCTCGATCTTGACTGGCACCTCTATTTTCACGGACAAGAAGCCCGGAGAACAGGTGGCGTCGCCACTTTTGACAGTCTGGGACGCGCCAAGGGACGAAAAGCTGCCTCACTCCACAGGGTTCGACGATGAAGCGCTCGAGACGTACAACAAGCCGATAATAGAGAAAGGCGTTCTCAAGAACATCCTCCACAACTCGAAGACCGCTGCCAAACTGAACGCGAGACCCACGGGTAACGCTGGCTGGGTCGCTCCACGTGCCTGGAACCTCGTGATCGAAGGCGGCGATTACACGTTCGACGAGCTCGTCTCAGAAGTGAAGAGAGGGATCTTCATTACTAACAACTGGTACACCAGGCTACAGAACTACGTGGAGGGTGTGTTCTCTACGATCGCTAGAGACGCCATATTCCTAATCGAGTCGGGCAGGATTGTGAAGCCCCTGGAGAGACTGAGGATAGCGGACACGCTCCCCAACATTCTCAAGAACGTAGCCGGGCTAACCAGGGACACCTACGACATAATGTGGTGGGAGGTAAGGATACCGACGAGAGCCCCATACGCACTGATCAGGAATGTGAACATCACTAAACACTTCGCTTGATCGAGTCATAAAGTATTTTTACACCTGGAGACAACCTATTTCTTGGGTTGTAAACAGATGAAAGTCAGGTTTGAAGGCGTTATAGTCTCGTTCGAGTCCACGGACGAGAGGCGGGTACAGGTTTACGGGAGTGTTGAGGGGACTCCGGCGGAGTTCACGCTCGTTGTATCGGAGGACAAGTTCAACGAACTGTTAAGGCTCGGTATAGGTCAGAGAATTGAGGGCGAAGCTGTGAAGGTGTCTGATTCTCCTCTCGTTCTAAGACTGGATTGACGGGGTTCGTTTAGGCTTGAAGGTCCTGACCAGGCCCCCTAGGATTAAGGTGCTAGAGGCTGCTGGGTGTATAGGTGACGCGAGAATAAAGGTCATAGACGAGAACACGGCCAAGATCACCTCGAGCAGGGGCGAGAAGGAGTACATTGTGGTCGTAGTAAAGGAGGGGGAGAACGTGTACAGGGTCTACAGCAACGACAACGGCACAGTATTCAAAGGATACGTAGGCTACCCCATTATTGCCTTCATGATGGTGAAGGGTATTCTACCGGTGGACAACGAGGTAATCAAGGCTATGACTGGCATTCCTTGGAAAGACCTGAACGAGAAGTACGGTAAGTACAGCGTCGTGGAGAACATAGTCTTGAACAGGGCCGAAAAAATGGGGTTTGACAGGAACGTGATCACCGACTACGTAAACTTGGTCATGAAAAAGCTAGGCCTGTTAAAGGTGGTGTTCGACGAAAAACTCCGCCCACCTGAGGCAAGCGAAAAAGCTGTACCCGAGTAGCGGCCTCAACTAGAGGCCCGATACCCTCGAGCTACAGGACAGTGATACCTGCTTTGGTGCTAAGGCCGATTATCATTATGGATATGACGCGACCCTCCTTGATCCTAAACGCGACGTCGCCGTTTTCGCTGAGAAACTCCTCGTCGGCCTCCTCGGTTGAGTCCCCGAAGTTTATGTAGAGTATGTCGTTCTGTTTGTCGTACTCAAACCACACCTTGTCTAGGTCTCTCAACCTATACTCTTTAACAGACATGCGCTCTACACCGCCTACAGTGGCGACGCTACGAGGTCGGCGAAGTCTAGTGGTAGTGGGAGGTTCTTGGCCTTGAACTCGTCGTACTTCTTCTCGAGGAACGACTTGAACACAGGGCACACGTCGAACTTACCCTCTCTGTCACACTTCTGGCCGAGAGTCAGGAAGCACATCTTAGTTCTCTTGTCGAAGTAGGGGCATATCTTGTGGTACTGCTTGGCCTTTTTGATCATTCTCTGCACCCATCGCTGCTTCTCGTCGCCGGGCTTCTTCTCCTTCTCGAGCAGTGCCTTCTTGAGGTCCTCGTCCGTGACTCTTGTGGTGCTCACTCCAATCACCTCGTGATTATTGAATGGATAGATTGGATAATAAAAATGAACTTAGTTGCACAAGTATGAGGGCGGCGAGGTGCTGGCTACTCGAATAGACCGTGGGCTATACATGGAGTTGAGGGGGGTTTACGGGAGCCTGACGGATAGGCTGCTCGAGATGCTCACCTACCCTCCTAAAAGGTTGTACTTGAGGGTGAATACTCTGAAAGCGCGGCGGGAGGAGGTGGTAGAGTCCCTCAGAAGGAGAGGGGTGGAGGTCAGGTCGGACGAAATCCTAGAGGAGGCCATCTACATAGAGTTAGAGGGGCCCTACCAGGTAAGAGACCACGGTAGACGGGTAGTCGTGGACGACATCGCTGCGGAGTCTCTAATGATGGGTGCGAACCTGTACCGGCCGGGCGTAGTCGCCTATGACGTGTTTAAGAAAGGGGATGTTCTGACGGCTGTCACGAAAAACGGGGTCGTAGTAGCAGAGCTGGAGGCGATGGTTTCATCGGACCAGCTCAAGAGTATGAGGAGGGGGCTGGTAGCCGTGAACGTTAGGTCTGTCTATAAAGCTCCCCCGATCGCCGAGTTACCTGAGTTCAAGGGGGGCCTGGTCTACCCCCAGAGCTTCCCATCAATGGTCGCCGGCAGACTTGTCTCCCCAGGCTCCGAGCTTGTGGTGGACCTGAACGCGAGCCCTGGTGGGAAGACTGGGCATATAGTCCAGCTCTCGAGAGGGAGAGCCCTCGTCGTAGCCGTTGACAGGAGCGTTGGGAAGGTGGAGAAGCTCGTCGAGAACCTGGCTAGGCTGGACCTCACAACGAATGTGCTCCCTATACCGTTCGACTCGAGGTTCCTAGACCTCGTTACTCTACTTGAGAACAGAGTGGACAAGGTCTTAATAGACCCGCCGTGCACCAACCTGGGCGTGAGGCCGAAGCTCTCGTTTAAGAAGACTCTCAGGGACGCGGTCAACCTGGCTGACTACCAGAGGCAGTTCATGAAAGTGGCCAGGCGCATCCTGAGACCCGGGGGAGTCCTAGTCTACTCTACCTGCACACTCACTCGAGTAGAAAACGAGGAGAACGTCTTGTACGCTACGAGGTCTCTTGGACTAGAGCCACTAGACCTAGGCTGGGTGCCCAGAGCGGACAAGGTCTACTTAGACGAGGTAACCGCTTACCGGTTCCACCCGTTAAAGGACGACATGCCGGGGTTCTTCATAGCTGTCCTCAGGAAACCCTGACTCGCACTATAGGGGATCCGCACACAGGGCAGATCTTCTCGCCCGGCCTACCCGGTACATACCCGCACGTGGGGCAGTATTCCCTGTATTTGAAAGCCGACCTGATACCGCTGGTTCTCACAGGCTTAAAGCCGATCCCTAGCTGGTATAGTACGTTCTGGACGCTGTAGTCGTCTGTCAGCACGACAACGCGGGTCTCCTGCGAGAGCTTTAATGCCAGTGCTATAACGCTCAAGTCCGCCTCGGAGACCTTGCTTAGCTCGCCAATTTTCCTCACTGCTTCGGTAGCCCTGCGGAGGTCCTCGCCCCCAGGGTCAACGACCTTTACCAGGCCTAGGTCTACGGCCTTGAGAAGAGCCTCTCGGTTTTCCTGGTCTTTAACCTCGCTGACACAAATGCTGGTGGTGTAAAAGTCGAAGCGGTAGGAGGGGAGCATGTAGTAGAGCCGTGCGAGCAAGGCCCCGGTGTCGCCTACGACTGCAACCTTATTGGCTGAGTGCTCTCTTAGCGAGTACATCGAGTATCCAGCCCCGTGGGGCTCTAAACCTAACGACTCTCAGCCAATCCCAGGAGCCCGTGACTTCAACAGGTGTGTCGTGGACGGATGACACTTTCTCACCATCGACATACACCGACGACACCACCTCCGGCTCTATCACCACTCTGCTGGTGAAAGGCAGTACGATTGGGGTCAAGTTGAGTTGCAGGGGGTTGAGGAAGTTCACGAAAAGCCCTAGGTGTGAGAAGTCTATCAATGGTCCGCGGGCAGAGAGATTGTAAGCCGAGGAGCCTGGGCTAGGCCCCGCGATGACCCCGTCGCTCTCGACCTTGAACTCCGTGCTGACCGACGGGGTCTTTATCGTCAGCTTGAAGCTACCCACTCTCCCCTGATCGACGTTGACAGCGGCAACCTCGTTCAATGCGTTGTACTCCCTGTTCTCTACGACCACCCTTGCTCTCGGCAGATACTCGATGAAGAAGTCGCCGACGAAAAACCTGTCGATGAAAGAGCCCAGCTCCTCTGGTTTTATATCCTCGTAGAAGGCTGTCCTCCTACCGCACGGGACCGGGAGGACGAGGCCGAGGGTCTTTCCAGCAAGCCTCGAGAACCTGAGGAAGGTCCCGTCTCCCCCTACAAGGGCTATGAGGGGAAACTCTCTCCCTTCTATCCTGTAGAGGTCGTCGACCCACACACTCTCAACCACAACACCCCGTCGACGCAGGTGGTCTGTCAGCTTTTTAGCGACCTCGATACAGCTCCCGCTTGGCTTGAAGATGACCAGCGCACTCGTGAACACGGGATTATCCACCGAAGGCCACCACTCGACGTAGACCATCCAGGCGCCGCTGGTAGAGACCTCCCCACGCTTCTAGCACTATTATGATT
>NZ_JBMFLY010000005.1:24353-28821 GCF_049970955.1 Thermogladius sp.
TGTAGCGTGAGCGACGTTCGCAAGCGAGAAGCCGGCGAGCCCTATAGCGATCGTCGCAAGCGCAGGAAGTGCTAGCGCAAGAGAGGGCCCCACGCCGCCCCCTGTTTACATCTCTGGATCCGCGCCTCCTTGGACATGCCGAGGGTTAGCTTGGCTGTCCGTCTTCGTACTGTTATAAACCCGGGAGGGAGAAAATCCTATCTGGCCCGGTGTAGAGGTCGGTTTATTGCCTCTGTGCGTTAGTGTCGATAAGGGGGCCGCCAATATAGCTCTCTCCACGCTGAAGCGTATCAAGGCTCTGAGGAGTGACCTGAGGGTTACCAGGCAAGGTTCGCGGGTTCTCATACCTGTCGACGAGTCCAAGCTTGACGAGGTCGAGGGGGTGCTGAGGGGTATAGAATTTAGTGTGGTCGACTGCAACCCTCCCGTTGTCAGTAAGGCCGCTCCCCCGACTACCCCGGCGTACGACCTGATAGGTGACGTTGCCTTAGTGAGGTCGAGAGTCCTCGAGTCGCTCGGCGAGGATGAGGTAGTCTCGGCTTTAACCTCGATACACCCGAGGCTCAAGAGCATCTACGTGGTCGAGGAGACGACCGGGGAGTACAGAGTGCCAAGTCTCAGGCTCTTGTGGGGCGAGAATAGGAGTTACGCCGAGGCCAGGGAATACGGTCTTGTTTTCCGCGTCCCGCTGGGCAGGGCCTACTACAACCCGAGGCTGGCCGAAGAGCACCATAGGGTGGCGGAGTCTGTGGAGGACGGCGAGGTCGTTCTAGACATGTTCAGCGGTATAGGCGGGTTCGCCCTACACATCGCCTCCCTGCGAGACGCCTTCGTGGTCGCTAACGACAAAAACCCCGAGGCCTACAAGCACATAATAGTCAACGTGAGACTGAACTACAAGAAGTTGAAGGGTGTGGTCTACCCGCTCAACTACGACGCCGCCGACCTGGTAAACGTCTTGGAGAGGGAGGTGTTTGACAGGGTTATAGCAAACTTGCCCACGAGGAGCCTAGACTTCGCGCCCTTCTACGGCCGCTTGCTAAGGAGCGGCGGGGTTCTACACCTCTACATCTTATCACACGACATCTTGACGACTTACGACGTCATACGCGAGAAGCTCGCCGACTTCTCGATCGAGGGACACAGGCTCGTCCTAGAGCACAGCCCTAGAACCGGGGTGTTCAGAGTAGACCTCGTCAAGCGTTAACACGACTAGTTCGACCACGAGCTCGGCTCCTCTACGCAGGGCTTCGACGAGGTCTCTCCTGAGGTCGCGCGCAGCCTTGTTAGCCCTCACACCTATCGTGGCGGGTTCGAGATACTCGCTCCTCCTTATAATGATCTTCTTATCATCGCTCAGTACTAACCCGGGGTGTCCTTGTGCCACTAGAATGTCGCTCACCCCTCCGGCCGTGAATCTAGCGAAGACGACGCTATCCGGCCTTCTCACTAGCGCCTTGAACGCCTCGCTGAGGTCGCTAGCAGACTTGTCGGCCGCTACCCCGACTATACAGTCCCCCCTGGTAGTCAAGTGCTCCTCTTTGGTGATCTCGATAGTAGTCCTGTGAACCGCTCTCACGTTGTAGTGCCCTCTCGCGTGTACTACCTCTCTTGCTCTCATGGCTCCTCTCAACCAGGACTAATCGACTATGAAAGATAATTAAGGTGATTTAATTGAAATTTCAACGGGTCGGCATTTGTCCGAGGACGACGTGTTCAGAGTTAGCAGGGAGAGAGTAGTAGAAATGCTGGAGAGAGAGGGGTACTTGAAGAGCAGTATCGTGAAGAGGGCTCTATTGTCGGTCCCACGCGAGATGTTCGTGCCGGAGAACCTGAGGAAGTACGCCTACTATGACACACCGCTACCTATAGGCTACGGGCAGACCATCAGCGCTATACACATGGTGGCCATCATGACAGAGGCCCTGGATCCGCTACCGGGGATGAAAGTGTTGGAGGTCGGTACCGGGTCCGGCTACCAAGCCGCAGTCCTGGCCGAGATCGTGGCCAAAATGGACCCGAGCCGCAAGGGGCATGTCTACACAATTGAAAGAATACCCGAGCTCGCAGAGTTCGCCCGGCGTAACCTCGAGAGGGCTGGGTACAAGGACTACGTGACGGTTGTTGTAGGCGACGGCTCAAAGGGGTACCCGGAGGAGGCGCCATACGACAGGATTATAGTGACAGCCGGCGCTCCCAGCGTACCGAAGCCTCTCATAGAGCAACTAGACGTGCACGGCAAACTAGTTATACCTGTCGGAGACAGGTACATGCAAAGACTCTTGGTCGTCGAGAAGAGGGCTAGCGGAGAGTTGTCTATGAAGTGGGGTATTGACTGCGTCTTCGTCCCCTTGATCGGAGAGTACGGGTGGCGGGAGGAGTGACTTCAGCTACTTTTCTTAAACCACTGATCTAGCCCTAGTTGCCTCCCCTTGAGGAACTCCTTATAGGCCTTGCTAAGCCTCTCCACCGCGTTCCTAACCCTATCCTCGTTGAAGTCGTGGTCCTTAACAAGCACCTCGACTATCCCCTTCTGGTCAGGCTCTCTCCACTCTAGCTTGTAATCGGCGGTCACAGGGGGGTGGAGGAAGTAGTTCTTGATCTTGACCACGTCGACCTCCTCGCGCGTTCTGAGGTAGCCTTTGGGGATCTTCTCTATCGACCCGTAGGTCTTGATGAGCGTGAGCGCTGTCTTAGGTCCTATGCCCTCGAAGCCCTCCGGGTTGTAGTCCGTCCCGAGCAGGATGCCTATGTCTATCAGCTGCTCCCTAGTAATACCGAGTTTTTCCGTGAGCTTGCTGAGCTCTATGATCTCGGGCTTAACCTCCACGTACGCGTCTTTTCTCGGCAACTTCCTCTTACCGCTGATCGTGAGGTTCCTAACCAGCCTAGGAGACCCGAACAAGAGGCTGTCGTAGTCCTGGCTCGCGCTCGCGTATGCGTCACCCCTTCTCACCATAAAGGCGGCCTGTGCCTCTCCTTCTGCGGGAGCCTGCACCCACGGTATACCCATCACGTTTAACAGTCTCTTGGCCTCCTCGACCATGTCGCTGGTGAGCTTTGAGGACATCATCGCGTACCTCCTAGCAGCCTCTAAGTCGCCTTCTTTCACAGCCTCCTCGTACTTCTTGGCGGCCTCCTCTCTCAGCGCCTTTCTCCGTTCCAGCTCTTTTGCTTTAAGCTCCGGCGGGTTGCCGTCGAATACGTAGACCGGCTTAATACCCTCCTCAACTAAGTTTATAGTCCTGTAGAAAAGCCCGCTCAGGTGGCTCGTAATACGCCCACTGCTGTCCATTAACGGCGAGCCGTCGGGGCCTCTTATTGCGGCTAGGAACTGGTAGAGAGCGTTATACCCGTCTATTACGACGATCTTTCCGCGGAGAGCCCTCAAATCGTCTAAAACGATCCTCGCTTCAGGCGGGATGAGGTCCTTCAGGTTGACACCCATTCAGAAACATCCCGATCCTTTTTGATTGACATGCTACCCTAAAATACTTGATCGCACTATTGCCCGGTTAACTGGCTCATGAGGCTCTTAGACGGCCTGATCTTCAGCTCTTTACCAATAAACTCCGACGTGATAAACCCGTTGAGCTCCAGCTTGATCAACGCCTGGTACAGCTCCGGCTTGGAGACCTCGAGGTCGTGCTTCTTTTTGAGTATCTCCAATAGCTCGCTCTCTAGAATCCCTTCTGGTTTTGCCAGCACCTCTTCAATGACCACCCTGAACAGCGGGCTGGTGCGCCACAGCGTCCTTTTGCTCATGGGCAAAACACCGTTCCACGGTTTTTCAAGACGGCGTAGAAGCACCTTTCATAACACAGGTTTTCGCGGAGTTATAAACCTGATTACAATATCGCCGCGAGGGGCGAGGAGCGCCTCACGTGTACACTTGCGGTCTTAGGTGCTCCTTGGGCAACTTCTGCTTGGCCTTCTCGCCCCACTCGATGTAGAACTTGATCATCTCCTGGGTTATAGACGGTTTCACCTTGTTCAAGGCCTCGTTGAAGTGCCTCATGTAGACCCTGTCTATCATCAGGTCCTCCCTGATCGCTATCAGGGCAGCCTCTCTAACGAGGGCCTCGATATCTGCCCCACTATACCCCTCCGTCCGTTTCGCCAGCTCGTAGAGGTCGACGTCGTCTGCGAGAGGCATATTCCTGGTGTGTATCTTGAGTATCTCGAGTCTCGAGGGCAAGTCTGGGGGAGGGACGTAGATCAGCTTATCGAACCTGCCCGGCCTTAGTAGGGCCGGGTCGAGTATGTCGGGCCTGTTCGTCGCCGCGATGACTACGACGTTCTCCAACTTCTCGATTCCGTCCATCTCGGTAATGAGCTGGCTGACAACTCTCTCGGAGACTCCCGAGTCGTAGGCGAACCCCCTAACAGGGGCTATCGCGTCGATCTCGTCCATGAATATTACCGCCGGCGCATAGAGCCGCGCCTTCCTGAACACCTCTCTTATCGC
>NZ_JBMFLY010000006.1:0-17400 GCF_049970955.1 Thermogladius sp.
TAGTCGTACTAGTCAAGGCTAGCCGTTTGATAAACATAACACCCAGCTGAAAAAACAGTTAATAAGTTTTTTGTGCTAAAATTTATATAGGATGATGAAAATACGTTTTTGATAACAAGTGATAGGACTCCCATGGGCTGAAAAACATGGAGGTTCCGGTAAGACGGATGAAAAAGAAGGTGAAGGAGTCGCTAGACTTCCTCAAGAAGTTGAACATAGTAATAGCGGACTACCTCCAGCAGATCTACGAGTACAACAACACGGCTCGCCAGAAAGGCTATTACCTAAAACCTGTTCACATCGCCGTTAGGAAGGAGAAGGACACGGTCAAGACAAAGTACTACTACTACGGCAGGTACTGGTACAAGATCGAGCGCAGCGAGAAAGGTGGAGTCAGATGGGTCTACATCGGTAAGGAGAAGCCCGACCCCACCCTACCCGACCCGCCTAAGCACCCGCTTGAGGGCCTCGTTGTCAAGGTAAGAGACAGCGAGGTCGAGGCTGTTTTCGCGAGCGAGGAGATGTACCAGGAGATAATGAAGAGGTTGGAAGCCCTTAAGTGAGTTTTAAGCCTCCTTATTTCCTCTTTTTTATTTTCTCTACTCTCCATTTCGTTACAGCCTGGTTTACGACTGGCACGAGCTCTCTCGCCGTCTTAAGCTCCTCCCTGTCAAGGGTTACCTCGACGTAGGCCTCCTTAAAGCCTAGGTCCCTGATTTTGTAGCCGAGAGGGCTGTAGACACCGCTACCTCCCGTGAACAGCTCGCCTACCTGGTTCGACAAGACGAGGTAGAAGGTGTTCTCGTGCGCCCTAGCCTTGGCGAGGAAGTCTAGCTGGGATTCCTTCATGAAACCCTTAACCCAGCCCGCGTGTACCAGGACTATGTCGGCCCCTTCTAGTGCGTACAGCCTGAACAGCTCGGGGAACCTCAGGTCATAGCAGATGGCTACTCTCATTTTGAAGTTCTTCAAGTTGACTGTCTCGCTAAGTGCCTCGCCTTCGTCGAAGAAGTCGCTCTCCCTGTACCCGAAAGCGTCGAACAAGTGGATCTTGCTGTACAGCCTCTTACGAGAGCCGTCGGGGCCGACCATTATACTCGAGCTAAGAGTCCTCGGCCGGGTTGCCGTCTTCTCTACGAAGTGGGTCACGACCACGGAACCTGTCTCCCGGGCGACCTTCTCGATTACGTCAAGGAACTTACTCTCCCCGACACTCTCGGCTATGTCGTAGAATAGATTAGGGTCCTTGACCTTCAACGGGTTTGCCATACTGTACTCGGGCGTCAATACCAAGTCTGCGTTTTTGAACCCGCTCCTCACAAGCCTACCGATCTTCTCCGCGTTCTCGAGGGGCGTCGAGCTCAGGTCTGCTTGGACAATACCCACTGTGACAGAGTCGGCCATCTCCTCACCCCCACTAAAGTGTGACCAGTAATGCAGACCTGTAGGTGGGTAAAAACTAGGCTCCTATTTCGAGCATTTTCTTTAGCTCGGCCGTGGCCTCCTCCGAGATCGACGTGTTCAGCTCGTACAGGTCTACTTTCAAGTTCTTGATCTTGAACTCGGTGTCTACTAGCTCGTACTCGAGCTCTATGTTCACGATAGCGTCCTTCGGCGCCATGTACTTCTCTACGAGAACTTGGTAAATCGCCCTATTCAGGTTTGTCAAAACCTCGTTGACTTTTTTCTGGACCTCCTTCTTTGAGACCTCGGGCCTGTTCTTGAGAGCGGTGGACACGGATGCGTTTACCACTTTTCTCAACTTGATAGCGTACCCGCTTAGGCGGACTGGGCCCGTCTTCACTACAGACATGTTTTTCCCAAATATTGCTTTGTTAAACCCCTATAATATTTTTTACTCGTCAGTAATCAGATTACATCTTGTGCGGTGCTGTAAATTGGTATATACTGCCCCAAGGCTCATCGACTTGAACGCCAAGTCGAGGCTTCTCAGGGGCTGTCGAAAAATCCTGATCGTGGGGAGGTGCGTCGAGGTAGAGCACCCCGACGTGTACAAGAGGTTTGTGGAGAGTGGCTACTGCCCATTATCGGTCTGCCTAGAGGCAGAGCACGTGAACATGGTCGGCTTCAAGCTGGCGGGCATGCTTAGAAGAGGGGTCTACGAGGAGGTCTCGGTTTTAACAGTTGACGGCAGTATGCACTGCACCCAACTACACTGGATGGTCGAGGAGGTATTCAAGGTAGTGAATCCAGAGAACGTGAAGAGGAGGCACTTCGTAATCCACGAAGGCGAGCTACTGGAGGTATCCCACGAAGCCGTCAAGGCGAGCAGGTTTCTGTCCCGCGTTGAGAAGCTCTTGAAAAAGGGCTCACTATGAGTCTGGCCAAGAGAATGGACTCCATTGTCAGGGAGCTAGCGGGGATCAGCGCCTCTAACAGAGCCGTGCTAGTGTCGCTCTACGTAAGCTCGCTGAGCCCAGCCTACGTCCTCTTCTTGGCTCTGAAGGAGTTGCTAGAGCTTCCAGAAGAGTCTTTGAGAATAGCACTCATGTTCGGGTTCCTCGGCGTCGTTTTCACGACGGCCATGATGGTATACTTGATCTCGTCGACAAGCCGGTTGGCCGAAAGCCTCCACGAGTATGGCTCTGCACTTGCCAGGCTTGTGTGGGAGAGGACAGGAGTTAGGCTCGAGGCGTTGGAGGTGGCAACGCTAGAGTTTGAACGGGGCTTCAAGACCTACATGGAGTGGTACCCGCTGGCGATACTGGCCGGCATACTCTCGCTGATCTCGTACAACACGCTCTTCTACGCAGTAGTACTCTTCGAGCTCTACAGCGCCCTGAACTCGTTCTTCCTAGCCCAGGTGAAGGTCTCGATTAACAGTATAGAAAACTACGCAGAGATAGTTGAGGAGTCCGTAACCCGGAAGATAGGGGCTCGTCGAGTCGGGCTCAGACTCGGTATAGGTGTGAGCGACGAGCTAATAGCCTTGGGCCCCCTTCTACTCGGCTCGCTAACCCCGATCGTGTGCTTCAAGGAGCTTGCTGTGCTAGAGGAGTTCGTTGACAGGTTCAGGAGCTTCCACGTGGAGGTTAAGTACCTACTTACCAAGTGAAGAGCGGCTAGGCGAGTTAACAGCAGGGGCGTACCCAGTCCGTGTATAGACCTCTACGCAATCGCTGGACGGCGCCTTCTAGTACACCACGCTCCCAGTGGCGTCTGTTACTTGGTAGTAAGGCTTGAACTCGCTCGCAAGCCTCTCCATGAACTCCCTGTCTCTCAACGCGTTTACGAACCTGGCCACTTCTCCTCTTCCAAGCTTGTCGACCGGGATTAGAAAGTCGAATTCCTCCCAGCCAAGTGGTTTGAAGTCTAGGTCGTACAACTCAGCGGCCCAGCCTACGGCGATCCCCACATCAGCCCTTCCATGCCTCACGGCGGCTGCTACCGCTGTGTGTGTTCTAACTTCGTAGAAATAGCCGTTGATTCTTTTGACCAGATCTTCGAATCCTACGCCTAATCGCGCACTTAGCTTTTTCAGCTCGATGTCCAAGAACCCGCGTACGCCAGAACCCTTGTTCCTGTTAACTATTCTAACGTCAGACCTGAGAAAGTCCTCGACACCCCTGATGTTTTTCGGGTTGCCCTTGGGGAACACGAGGCCGATGAGCCTCTTGTACCCCTTAACAATCGCGGCCCTCCCTTTCAAGCCCAGCTTCTCGAGGTATGGGGTATTGTAAAGACCCGTCTCCTCGTCTAGTAAGTGCGTTGGGGCAATGTCGGCCTCTCCTCTAGCCACAGCGTGCCAGCCGCCCATGCTACCGACAGGTATTATCTTGGCTTTATCGGCCAGTCCGAGCTCGCTGATAAGCCTATAGAGCAGGGGGTCGTTACTGCCTATGACGACAAGCCTCGCGGTGGGCTTGAAGCCCTTCACCAGCTCGACCTCCACAGGCTCGTTCTCGTCCACCAGCTCGACGCTCTCTCCTATAGTTATAAACCCGTCGCTGTACACGAGGGAGCTTATACTGCCGCTACTCGATTGGAGAGGGTAGGCGGTGAACCCTTTATCCGAGGACACAAGCCCCACGGGCACGAACATCGTGAAACCCGCCCTCTTCCTGATCTTCACCGGTAGCACCGCCCTCACGACCTCCTGCTCAGGCGAGCTCAAGCCCGCTAGCTTGTAGATGATAGGCTTTACCAGCTTCTGGAGGACTATGTAGCAGGAGAGAGGGAACCCCGGTAGTCCTACGAGTAATTTGCCCCGCGCGACGGCAACAATCGTCGGTTTTCCAGGTCTAATTTTTAGCCCGTGGATAATGACTCCGGGCTCGCCCAGCTCGTCGAACACCCTGTATACTACATCTCTAACGCCGGCGCTCGTCCCGCCACTTGTTAAGACTAGATCGAACTCCTCCAAAGCCTTGCCGATCTCCTCCCGCATAGTCCTCTCGTCGTCTGGGAGGATGCCTAGGTTAACGGCGCTGGCACCGATGGAGTTTAGGAACGACACGGCTAGGTAGCTGTTGACGTCGTAGACCTGCCCCGGCTTTAGCGGAGACCCCGGCGGCACCACCTCCCTGCCTGTCGAGAACACAGCTACGCGTGGCTTCCTGTACACCAAGACCTCCCTGATGCCCAAACCCGCTAGTAGACCTATGCGCTCGGGGGTAAGGACGACGCCCTTCTGGAGCACGAGGTCGCCTATCGATACGTCGCTACCAGTCGTGCTAACATTCTCGCCCGGGTACACGCTCCTGTAGACCGTCAGCTCGCTGTCGCCGGCCTTGGCGTGCTCCTCCATGACGACGGCGTCGGCACCCCTCGGCAACATAGCGCCCGTGGCCACTTCCACGGCCTCACCCTCCTCAACGCTCAGGGAGGGGACTTCGCCGACCTCAACTCTCCCTTTGATCTTAAGCTTCACCGGGCTCAGCTCGTCGGCCCACGAAGTGTCGAGCGACCGTACAGCGTACCCGTCCACCTCGCTACGGTCAAAGGGTGGGTAGTCTACTGGTGAGTAGACGTCTTGCGCCAGGACTCTAAACAGGGCTTCACCGAGAGGGACCCTCTCGACTCCAAGCGGCTCGAGCCTGTAGTAGGAGCTGATTATCTTAAAGGCCTCCTCGAGCCCCACTAGGCTGTGGAAGAGCTTCCTAGACAAACCCGGACCACCCAGCCTTGGTAACGATTATATCCACCGTGAGAGATAAAATCCGGTTTTGTGAAAGGGCCCCGTCTTTTAAGAGACAGAGGAAGTAGTGAGGTCTTGGTAAGGTGTTGTTTTGAGAGTTGAAGAGCTCGAGTCTTACGGGCTGAGGAAGGAGTACATCAACTTGTTGATTAGGAGGGGTATAGAGGCACTCAACCCGGTACAGGAGGAGGCTGTGAGGAGCGGCCTCTTCTCCAGCCTTAACATCGTCGTCTCTGCTCCCACAGCAAGTGGCAAGACGCTCATAGGAGAGATGGGGATTGTCAAGGCGGTTCAAGAAGGGGGTAAGGGAGTGTACCTCCTCCCCTTGAGGGCTCTCGCGAACGAGAAGTACGATGAGTTCAAGGCGCTCGAAGAGCTGGGAATCAAAGTGGGTATATCGACAGGGGACTACGACTCCCCAGCGGAAGACCTCGAAGACAAGGACGTGGTGATCGCGACGTACGAGAGGTTTGACAGCCTCCTCAGGATTAAGCCGCTCTGGCTCAGGAAGGTTAGCACTGTTGTGGTCGACGAGCTCCACATGATCAACGACCCGGAGAGGGGCCCCGTAGTCGAGATGATAATAGCGAGGCTTAGGTCGCTCTCCGCGCGGGTAATAGGCTTGTCGGCAACGATAGGGAACCCGAAGGAGTTGGCCGAGTGGCTCGGCGCGAAGCTGGTCGACGTAGCGTGGCGTCCCGTCAAGCTGAGAGAAGGCTACTACGACAAGAGGGCCGGTAGCATAATTTTTGCCGACGGGGGGTCGGAGGACGTCGAAGACGAGTTCGACGACAGGATACTCAACCTGGTCTCGCAGTCCCTATCGAAGGGCATCCAGGTCCTGGTGTTCGTCCACAACAGGAGGAGGGTCGAAGAGCTAGCCGAGACCACGGCCGCGTTGATCGGCGTCCCGAAGTCGAGAGGGCTTACAAGCGAGGTCGTAGAGAGGCTGTCGGAGAGCCCCAGTCGAATGGAGAGAGAAAAACTGCTCGCCTTGATGGAGAAAGGGGTCGGCTACCACCACGCGGGCTTGTCCATTCAGGCGAGGAGGGCCGTCGAGGAGGCCTTTAGGGCTAGAGCTCTCAGCGTTGTGTTCGCCACGCCGACTCTCGCCGCAGGCGTCAACCTGCCCGCCAGGAGGGTCATCGTCTCGATAAAGCGATACGACCCTACATCGTCCAAGATGGTGAACATCCCTGTCTTCGAGTACAAGCAGATGGCGGGTAGAGCCGGTAGACCTAGGTACGACGAGATAGGCGAGGCGATCATAGCTGACGCGAAGAGCGAGAAGGAGGCCCTGAAGTACATAAACTCGGGCCCCGAGAACATCGTGAGCAAGGTGTCCAGCGAGAGGAGTCTGAGGATTCACACCCTTTCGCTGATAGCCGGGGGAGACGCGAGCGACTTGAAAAAGGTGATGGACGTCTACAGCCAAACACTAGGGGCTCGTCAGTACGGCGGTATAGAAGTCTTCTCGAATCAGGTCGAGAGAGCGATAAGGGCGCTAGTCGAGATGAGAATGGTCGAGTGGTACGAGGGCGGTCTAAGGGCGACTAGACTCGGTAAACTCACGTCGTTCACGTACCTCGACCCGCTAACGGTCCACTACTTCATCAAGTATAGACCAGAAGACTTCGACGAGCTGGACGTCCTGCACTTGATAACGACGTCTGTCGACTACGTCAGGAGTAGACCATACATACCCGACAGCGTAGTGGAGGTGTTCGAGGACGAGGCCCTGAACTCGAGCCTGGCGCGGAGGATAGGGCTGGGCAGAATGAGCTCGGCCGAAATAGACAATTTGATAACGGGCTACGTCCACGCGCTCGCTCTCAGGGACTGGATAAACGAGGTAGACGAGGACAGGATAGCAAGCAAGTACGAGATAGGCCCAGGCGACCTCTACACTATGAGGGAGACGGTCGCCTGGATCGCCGGCTCCCTCGCCAAGATCGAAAGACTTCTAGGCAACATCACGTTCTCTACGCGCTTGAACCGGCTATCGTTGCGGGTCCAGTACGGGGTCAAGGAAGACGCTCTTGAGCTGATAAGACTGAGGGGGATCGGGAGGGTGAGGGCAAGGATCTTGATAAACCACGGCATTAAGACCCTCCAAGACCTGGCAAAGACGCCTAGGAGCAAGCTACTTTCCCTCCCAGGCTTTGGTGTCAGGCTAGTCGAGTCTATTTACGAGGAGCTGAAGAGCATGGGCTTCAAAGTCGAAGGCTGACTAGACCCTTTTATTACCTTGCGACGGAGATAGTAGTCTTATCGGTGTTTAGCGTGGAGAGAACTAGTAGGATACAGGGGTTCTACAAACTCGACATGAAGGAGAGGCTCAAGATCGTTGCCGAGTGGGCCGGTCTAACCGAGGAAGAGGTGGAGGCTCTAGGCAACCTCGGTAACTTGCCGAGAGAAGTAGCTGAGTCCATGATAGAGAACGTCGTAGGAGGCATGACCTACCCGTTCGCCGTCGCGGTGAACTTCAGGATAAACGGTAGAGACTACCTAGTCCCAATGGTCATTGAAGAGCCGAGCGTTGTCGCTGCCGCCAGTAACGCCGCCAAGATGTTGAGGGAGGGCGAGGGGATCAGGAGCCTGGCAGGACCGCAGGAAATGATCGGCCAGATTCACATAGTCGGGTGTAGGGCACCCCACTACAAGGCTATGAAGATCCTCGAAGCGAAACAAGAAATACTGGAAGAGGCGAAGAAGAGCACCCCCACCATTGTCAACCTGGGTGGCGGGCCCAGGGATCTCGAGGTCAGGGTGGTGGATTCGAGGATGGGGCCTATTTTAATAGTCCACATCATCGTCGACGTCGTCGACGCAATGGGTGCCAATACGATCAACACCATTGTCGAGTCGATAGCCCCGCTCGTCGAGAGGATCACAGGTGGCGAGGCGAGGCTGAGGATACTCTCGAACTACGCTACGAGAAGGATCGTGAGGGCCTGGGCTAGAACGAGCCCGGAGAACGTGGGCGGGAGAGAGATCGCGGAGAGGATAGTCGAGGCGAGTATAATAGCCGAGGCAGACCCTTACAGGGCTGTCACTCACAACAAGGGTATAATGAACGGAATTATAGCGGTTGCTCTCGCGACGGCGCAAGACCACAGAGCTATAGAAGCGGGCGCTCACGCTTACGCGGCCAGGTCGGGTGTTTACAAGCCTCTCAGTAGGTGGGAGATAGACGAGGAGGGCTACCTTGTGGGGTCCCTCGAGATACCGCTTCAAGTGGGGACCGTCGGCGGCGCTACCCGGGTGCACCCAATAGCGAAGATAGCCCTCAAGATACTGGGGGTTAAGACGGCGAAAGAGCTCTCCGAGGTCATGGCGGCCGTGGGGCTAGCCCAGAACTTGGCCGCGCTTAGGGCGCTCGTCGCGGAGGGTATTCAGCGCGGCCACATGAGGTTGCACGCTAGAAACTTGGCCATAACCGCGGGTGCTACAGGAGACCTAGTCGACAAGATCGCCGACAGGATGGTGAGAGACGGTAAGATCAGCTACGAGTACGCGAAGCAGCTCCTCGAGGCGTACTTAAGAGGAGAGAAGGTCTAGACCTCTAACTCGAAGGTGCCGACTTTTTGAGTGGTGTGAAGAGCTACCTGGCGGAGCTGAGGCTCCTACTGTCCGGTAACGTCGGGGTAATGGCGATATCCTGGTTCTTATTCGCCCTGAGCAGCGCTCTAGTGATGCCGTTTTTCTCCGTCTACGCCAGGAGCCTGGGTGCCAGCGACATCGAGATCTCCATCATGAGGTCTCTAGGCCTCGTGGCTCTCGCGGTGTTCCTGCCGATAGGCGGGATACTGACGGATATTTGGGGTAGAGTGAAGCCTATTATAATAGGCACTTTCATGGTCGCGACCGTACAGTTCTTCTACGCGCTCGCGCCGGACTGGAGGTACCTCACAGTGGTTTGGGTTGTCGACAACGCGAGCCACTTCTACCAGCCGGCTCTGACAGCTATACTAATGGACTCCATGCCGAGAGACAAGACCATGAAGGGCTTCATGGTCTTGAACGCGTTCTCCAGCCTGCCGTGGCTGTTCATGCCGGTAGTGGGTGGCGCCCTGTACGACATGTACGGCGTCAGCGGTATCAGGTGGGGGTTCGTACTATCGGGCGTAATAGCTTTGGTCGTGTCCATACTGAGGATCAAGGCCTTGAAGGAGACCTTCAGCCCGAGGGACAAGGACTTATCAGGCGTGGTGGTCGAGCTAGCCGGTTACCGGCCAGTGTTGAGCAAGGCTATCAAGTACTACGTTTACACCGCCTTCTTCAACCAGCTGACGCTCGCAGTGGTCAACACCTTTGGGGCGATCTACGCCATTAACCGGCTTGGTATGAGCGCTGTAGACTGGGGGATAGCGACAACGCTGGGGACGGCCTCCTCGATACTGACCTCCCTCTTTCTGTCCGCGCGTATAAGCGTGCACAACAGGAGGGTGACAGTCGCAGCGAGCTCTCTTATAGCCCTCGGCCAGCTCTTCCTAGCTCTCCCGTACATCAACAGGGGGCTCATAGCGCTTGTCTACGTGGGCGTGGTGGTCTCGAACGCCGGCGGGTTGGTGGTCGGCTCAGCTATATCCTCGGCTCTAACACACGTCCTCCCTATAGAGTTGAGGGGTAGGGCTACAGGCATCCAGAGGACGCTCGAGACCCTGGGAGGAGCGTTCGCCTCTTACGTGGCGGGACTCATGTATACAGCTCTAAACCCGTTCAACTCGCTCGTGTTGTCGTTCTTTATCGGCATCGCCTCCACGGCGTACCTCGCTTATATACTGTAGCAGAGATCTAAACATTGGGTGGCCGAATGGTTCACGAGTGGAGTCTCGCGGAGGCGCTCTTAAGGTACGTTGCGAGCGTCTACGGTCCTAGGATCAAGACCTTGAGGCTGAGAGTGGGTGTGTTGCAGAGTATCGACAAGGAGGTACTCTTGTTCTCGATACGCGAGCTCGCCGGTTTGTACAACGTGAGTCTAGGAGACGTAGTACTGGAAGACGAGGAGGCCGTATTCAAGTGCAACAGGTGCGGCTACGAGTGGTCCCTCAACCCGGGTGATCTAGGAGAAGAGGTGAGGGAGTCTATACACTTCCTGCCCGAGGCCGTCTTCGCCTACACCAGGTGCCCGAGGTGCGGGAGCAGAGACTTCAAGGTAGTCAAGGGGAGGGGGCTGGAGGTAGCCGAGGTGGTCCCTGGCTAGCCTGGGGGTGGTGCGTCTGGACTTCAGAATACTCCATGTCAAAGAGAAGTTGACGACTGTTAAGAAGACCTACGTTGTACTCAGCAGTAAAGGCGGTGTCGGTAAATCTACGCTCTCGTCGATGCTGGCGTTTTACGCCGCCGAGAGAGGCGCGAGTGCGGGTCTAGTAGACCTGGACTTCACCAACCCGTCCACGCACATAGTGCTCGGCATTGACCCAAGAGAGGTGAGGTATGTGGAGGAAAAGGGCATATTCCCGGCTCTGGTCGGGAAACTTCGCTACGTCACCCCGGCGGCCTTCACAAGGGACTCGCCGCTACCCCTGAGAGGGGAGAACGTGTCGAGGGCCCTCTTCGAGTTGCTCTCCATCCTCCGTTTAGACGGGCTAGACTACCTGTTCATAGACACGCCCCCGGGGATGAGCGACGAGCACATGGACATAGTCTACAGACTAGGGGAGGTCGTTAAGCCGGTGGTAGTGACGACTCCCAGCCCCTTATCGGTGAACAGCGTTAGGAAGATGATATCTCTGCTCCGTGAGTCCGGCCTGAGGGAGATCTTCTTGGTGGAGAACATGGGTGGGGGCAGCCTGGCGGACGTGTTTAAGGAGCCTGGGATAACCTACCTAGGTTACGTGCCCTTCTATCCCGGCTTCGACAACTGTATCGGGTCTCTAGAGAACGTGAGGCGCTGCCCCTTGAGGAGCTTCTTTGAGAGCATTGTCGACAAACTGGTGAGCGAAGGCTGAACGCATCCACGGGCAGGAGCAACTAGTAGACACGGTTTTGGTCAAAGCGAGTTTGTTAAAAGCCGGCTGTGAGAATATTTCAACCCCGGTGTTTTTAGTTGGGAGAGCTTGTTTTAATAGATAACCCGCTCGCGAAGTACTACTTGAGCGTTCTTAGAGACAAAAACACAACGCCTAGGTCCTACAGAGACGCCGTCAGGAAGCTGGGCTTCATAGTCGGCTACGAGGTCTCTAGGAGGCTGAAGTGGGGGCGGCTCTTCGTCGAGACGGGCCTCGCCAAGGCTGAGGGAGTCTACCCTTCGAGACCCGTCTACATAATAGGCGTGCTCGGCGCTTCAATCCCGATGATGCACGGGATCTGGGACGCGTTACCCTGGGCTGGTCTAGGCCTCGTGGGTGCGAGGAGGAGGATCGCAGACGGGGAGCTCGAGGTGGAGATATTCTACGAGAGGATCGCAGCAGATCTCGCGTTCTACACAACGATAGTGGTGGACCCCACCCTCGCCTCTGGTAAGACGATGACCAAAGTCGTCGAGCTCGTGTCGGAGAGGGGTGGGCGCGACATCATCGCGGCGACTATTCTCGCCTCCAAGAGAGGTCTTGAGTACTTCTGGAGCAAACACCCTGACGTCCCCGTTTACGCCGTCGAGGTCGACCCACTGCTAGACCACAGGTTCTTCATTGTACCGGGCATAGGAGACGCGGGGGACAGGAGTCTGACCCCCGACTATGTGACAAAGTACTAAGAGAGCAGGCCAGCCGCACTCAACACTAGTGCTGCAACCCCGATTAGGGTCTGGAGTAGCGCGATAAACAACACCACATCGGGCTCCCTGGCTCTCCCCCTCATCTTGATCAGCGCCTTCAAAGCGACGTGAGTGAGGCTATAGGACTTGTCGTAGGGGGGTAGTAGGCTCCCGTCTGGAAGGGGCCTCCCGAAGTTCTCCTTGTAGACGCCGTCTCTCAACCCTCTCAAGAACAGCGCTAGCTCGACGAAGTAGAGCGTGAAAAGAGCTAGAGAGAATTTCACGGTCTTGAACAGGATAGCTAGTGCAGCAAAGTACGCGCCGGTAGCGTACGTGAAGGTGTTACCCGGGAAGACCTTGGCAGGGTACCTGTTGAATACCAGGAAACCAGCTATCCCGGCCACCATTATCAGCGATGCTGTGAAGAGGCCGTCGAGCCCCTTCATTAGGCCGAGTATTCCCGAGAACAGGACTAGCAGGATCCCCTGTGTAGCCTCAAGCCCGTTGTATCCCGCCAGCATGTTAAACCCGTTGCTGGCCCCCGTCACGCCGAGAGGTATCAGTACGAGGTAGTAGATCAGACCGAGGTCTACCGTGCCTATCAAAGGCAGCGTTATGGTTGGTATACCCACTTTGAGGATGACGAGCGGCAGTGATATGGGGGCCATGAGTAAAACCCTGTAGACCGCCCTCAACCCCTTCTTCCAGCCTAGTACGTCGTCGAGGAAGCCGAGGTAGCCCGACATGAAGAGCATTAATGCGAGCGAGGTGTACTCCTTGACGAGGTCTTGGTCGTTGAAGACGTAGGTCTCCAGCCCTATGAAGGTCAGGAGCCCTAGTGCGACACCGAGCGAGACCCAAACGCCGCCGGCCTCGGCCACCTCTACGTGCCCTGGCTTGTTCATGTCTCTGCCCACGAAACCGATCGCGTGGGCTTTACCAATCCACCACTTCACGCCTACCAGAGAGCTGGTGAAGGACACCAACGCGGACAGGAGCGCGAAGAGTAGTGTGACTGCGTCCAATCACGACTCCCTCCAAGGCGTGTTCAAGACCGCGTATATTTCCTGCGCTCTCTTCTCGCCTATACCCTCGACTTTCAGCAAGTCGGATATGGAGGCGTTAGCTAAATTCCTGATAGTCTTAAAGTGGGAGAGGAGCCTCCTCGCGATGGTCGGCCCGGCTAGACCCTCGACAACGTAGAGGATCCTCTCGTTCAAGTCCATGGGCTTCTTCTCGACCCTCATCCTCAAGACCCTCTTATCCTTGGTCTCCCCGAGGCTCTTAGACTTCGCCACGATCCACTCGATAGTGGCCTCGGCGTTGGGTGTGTTGAGGACGGGTATCTTGAAGTCCAGCATCAGGGTGTCTAGAACTCTCAGGACGCTCTGTATCTTCCAACCCCTGTACTTCTCCAGGGCGCCGATCCAGCCCTCGACCACTATGAGGGGCTGGTGCCCATCTTTCTCGGCCGCCTCGCGTAGGAGCTTCGACTGCTCCCATATCCTGTTGTCCCTTATGCTGTTGGCCAAGTCGTCCACAGTCTTCCTCTCGACCAGAATACACTGCTTATCGGGGGGCGCGAGCAGTAGGAAGTCGCCCGCTGGAAGGGGTTGGACGGAGACCCTCAGCCCCCGCATGCTCAGAGCCCTTCTGAAATCGGGGTGCTTGGAGTCCTCTCTACTGTCTACAATCACGTCTACTGGAGCTAGCAGAAGATGGCTCAATGCTGGTCACCTGCCAGGCTGTTTGCCTACAATGTGATAAGGTCGGCGGATACTTTAAAACTCAATACTCGAGGTAGAACAAGTAGTCGACGGGTGTCGGGTAAGACCTGAAGGCCTTCGCCTCCCTCTTCTTCAACTCGATGTAAGACTCTAGTAGTTCGCGGTCGAAGACAGGTCGTAGGTACTCGTTGTCCGATTCAAGCTCTTCTAAAGCCTCCTCTAGGCTTCTCGGGAGCACTCTGTCACGAGTACTCCAGCCCGAGCCCTCCTCGAACAGGTTGCGCGACGTCGGCTCGCCCGGGGCTATTTTCCTCCTGATGCCGTCTAAACCGGCCATGATGATGGCCGGGATTGAGAGGTAGGGGTTAGACGTGGGGTCGGGCGGCCTGTACTCGACTCTGCTCTGGTGCTGGGCTGGAACCCTCACAGTCGTAGTCCTGTTGCCTAAGCCCCAAGACACGTAGACGGGCGCTTCGAAGCCCTCTACGAGCCGCCTGTAGCTGTTGACTGTCGGGTTAGTGAAGGCGGCCAGGCTCCTCGCGTGCTCTAGTAGACCCCCTATGAAGTAGAGCGCTTCATCGCTTAACTTTCCCTCCTCCTCGAATATGTTGGAGGCGCCCTGCCAAAGGCTTACGTGCACGTGCATTCCACTACCGTAGTCGTCTGGAAACGGCTTCGCGAGAAAGACCGGTGTGAACCCCTCTCTATCACCCACTACTCTCGCCATGTACTTGAAGAGCTGGACGAAGTCGGCAGTTTCGATAGGTGTTCCGGCGGGCGTCGAGACCTCTACTTGCCCTCTAGGCCCGTTCTCTCTGTGGACTTTACTGAAGTAGAGCTCGTTTCTCTCGAGCTCTGCCAGGACACTACTCAACAGCCTGCCTACTCTGTCCTCTCCGGGAGAGTCGTAGGTCTTGACAAACCACAGCGAGGACTGGGGGAATTCCGCCCCTTCAATTAGCTTAACGTTCAGGATCTGAGAGACGGGTGTAAGCCTGGACTCCACCGACTCGACGATGTAGAACTCCAGCTCCACGCCCACACGTGCCTCGAGCCCCGCGTCCTTGAGGTACTCGACAAGTCGCTCCGCTACGAGTCTGGGGTCTTTGTTGTATCTCGTGGTCTTGTTCTTGAAGAGCCCAGATATGAAGTGCTTGCCCTCAACGTACCTCGTCACGATAGGTCTACTCGACACGGGCTTTACTAGTAGGTCGCTCTCCTCGACCCTCAGGAAGCCTAGTAGACTAGAGCCGTCGACTATCGTCTCTAAACCCTCTAGAAGCTCCGGGTTCCCGTCTATTCTTAGAGTGACTCTCCTAAGCTTTCCCGCCAAGTCAGTGAACAACAGGTGTGTCAACATCTTTCGGCCACCTTTTAATGGGCCTATTTAAGATACTGGAAAGTTTAAAAAGTCTGAATGCTAGTTTATGAACGGGATTCCAAAGCTTGAGGAAGAGGCCCGAAAGCTATCCAGGGTTACTCGACGAGGTTGACAAGAAAATATTGGAAATTTTACGGGAGGACTCCAAGCGTAGGTTGAAGGACATCGCTCGCGAGCTCTCTAAGCCTGTATCGACAGTCCACGAGAGGGTGACTAGGCTAGTGAGGGCGGGGGTTATCAAGAGGTTTACTGTAGAGGTCGACTACAGCAAGCTTGGGTACACCGTTAAGGCCCTCATCCTGTTGAACGTGGACGGGAAGCACATACTGGACGTCGAGAGCGACATATCGAGGCACCAGAACGTCGAGGCAGTCTACGATATAACGGGCGAGTTCGACGTCGCGGTGATAGCCTCCTTCAAGAGCATCAGCGAGCTAGACGAGTTCGTCAAGTGGCTCCTTAAACACCCATATATTAAGCAGAGCAGGACTAGCATTATCTTCAGGGTGGCTAAAGAGGAGAAGAGGCTGCCCTTGTGACGGCTAGTCTACTCGCCAAGTGCGAGAGGTGCGGGCGCACCTATGTACACGAGAGGTACCTCGTGTGCCCACACTGCGGAGGGCTCGTGAGACCTGTCTACAAACCTAGGTGGGAGACGCAAGCGGGCGAGGGGGTGTGGAGGTTCTCAAGCCTCCTACCGGGTATCAAGGAGAAGGTGACGCTCGGCGAGGGCTCTACACCCCTTCTTAGGGCTGGAAGAGCTGTAGAGGGAGACCTGGTGGTGTGGTTCAAGGACGAGACGAGGAACCCTACAGGCAGTTTCAGGGACCGTGCGGCTGCCTTGATGGTGAGCGACGCCCTGTCTAGTAATCAGCGGAGAGTCGTGTTGGCTAGTGACGGGAATACTGGGGCGAGCATAGCTGCCTACTCCGCGAGGGCAGGCCTCTCCGCAACTATATACGTCCCGGAGTGGGTCGAGGAGGAGAAGATCATACTGATGAAGTCGTTTGGGGCCAGGGTGATCGTTGACAATAGGAGCCTAGACGAGCTACTGGAGTACGTCGAGGAGAGGAGCCGGAAAGAAGGCCTTTACAACGCTTCAAGCACCTTCAACTACCTGTCCGTTCAAGGTTTGAAGACGATCGCCTTCGAGATCTACGAGAAGCTCGGCTCTTCTGTGGAGGCGGTCTACCTACCACTAGGTAGCGGGCTGACACTACTCTCCCTTTACCTGGGCTTCAAGGAGCTCGTCGAGCTAGGTGTCATGGGAAAGGTCCCGCTCCTCGTGGGGGTTGAGCCCTGTGGTAGACCCCTGTACGCTTCCGCGTTGTACAACGTCTCCCCGTGCGGCGAGGAGCCCCTGCCCGGGCTGAGGTACTACAGGCCGGTCATCTACGAGCACGTGCTGAGGTTGATCGAAGAGAACGGCGATGTCGTGACCGTGACTAGGAAGCAGGCCATCGAGGCCGCCGAGAAGTTGAGCCGCAACGAGGGCCTCTTCGCCGAGGCCTCTTCCGCGGTGGGGTTCGCCGGCTTCCTGAAGCAGCCGTTAGACAAGAGTGTTGTTTTAGTCACGAGTCACGGGCTTAAGTCCCCGGAGGCATACGCTAGAGCCAGGAGGCTTAAGTTCACAGAGGTCTTCCCCGGGGTGACTAAGAGACTCATACTCGAGGTGTTAACGAACCACCCCGGGCTTACAGGGTACGAGGTCTGGAAGAAGCTTGGTTTAAACATATCTCCTCAAGCCGTCTACCAGCACTTGAGAGAGCTGGCTTCGAAGGGCCTTGTCAAGGTCGTTGAGGAGGGTGGTAGGAAGAGGTACTACGTGGAAAAGTGACTTAAAGCCCTTCTTAAAGTTTTAACTTTAAAATGTGTGAAGACATAGCGATACCTTGGTGACAAAGAGTGAGGAGAGGTCTCGAGGCTGTAGTCTTCACGGTTCTCGTGTACGTAGCCACGGTGGCTCTCCAGATATACCAGCCTGTCACAGGAGGCTACTTCAACTTAGGGGAGTCCATGATCTACCTGGCCGCTCTGATCAGCAGCCCAATAGTAGCGGCGGTAGCGGGCGGCGTCGGCGCCTCTCTAGCCGATCTGACCACAGGGTACGCTATCTTCGCGCCCGCCACCTTTGTCATAAAGTTCGCCGAGGGCTACTTAGCAGGGGTGCTAGTAGGGCTCTTCAGGAGAACCAGGCAGAAGGCCGTCGCGGCCGCTAGTGTAGGCGCGGTCTACGCCCTGGGTCTCTACTACGGGGTGTCCTACTGGGCTGGCACGGTCATGTTGGGGCCCTCTTCGTGGCTCTGGTTCAGCTTGTCGTCTAGCGAGGTGTTCATACCATGGTACGGCTGGCTTCTCGTCACGGTCCTGCTCGGAGCTGTAGTGGTCTACGGTGTGACGAAATACATTGTGAAGTCCCTCGAGCCCCTCGCCC
>NZ_JBMFLY010000006.1:17500-28668 GCF_049970955.1 Thermogladius sp.
GTAGTGGTCTACGGTGTGACGAAATACATTGTGAAGTCCCTCGAGCCCCTCGCCCTGCTTATCGCGGGCTCGTTGATGGTCGCCGGCTACTTCCTCTACGAGTACTTCGTCAGTAATCCTCTTACAGGTAGACCCCCCATCAACGCGTTGTACGAGGTCCCCGTAAACATAGGGCAGGCCGTGTCAGGCGTCATAATCTCTCTACCGGTGGCGGTGTGGCTATATAGGGCAGGTTTTGTGAAACAGAAGTAGTATCCACAGGAAAGGGAACTTTATTGCTCTTAGAGGCCAAGATAGACGAGGCTGGTTACGCCGGAGGTTTTAAAATCAGAGGTGTGAGCCTCGAGCTAGACGAGGGGGAGTTGGTAGTCGTAACAGGCAAGTCTGGCTCAGGCAAGACGACCCTGGCAAGGGCTTTGACCAACACTATTACCTTACGTGGAGGCTACCTCCGCGGCGACGTCCGCCTACTCGGTAAAAGCGTGAAGGAGTACCAGCCGGGCGAACTGGCGGGAGTGCTAGCCTACATACCTCAGGAGCCCTGGTACGGGATAATAGGCTACACCGTGATGTCGGAGTTCTGCTATACTCAGCTTATCGTGCGAGACAAGTGCGACCCGAGGGCTCTAAACGAGGTTGGTCTCGGAGGCATGGAGGACTTCATAACGTACGGGCTGAGCGCGGGGCAGACGCAGTTACTGCTGTGGGCTGAAGCGCTTGCCACGGGCGCTAGAGTCATCGTGATGGACGAGCCCCTCGTTTACCTCGACGAAGCCGGCAGGTCGAAAATGAAGAGCCTCGTCCGAAAGCAACTTAGCGAGGGAAAGGGGTTTGTAGTCGTGGACCACGACCCGCTCTTCTGGGCAGAGCTTAGACCGAGGTTCATACTGATGAGCGACGGGGTCGTAGAGTACGAGGGCTACACGCTTAGCTGGGCCTGGGAGGTGAAGACCCCTCGGATAGGGAGAGGGGGCGGCAGCGGGCTCGCCATCCGGCTTAAAGACGTGTGGTTCAGGTACCCTGGCTACGGCTGGGTCTTGAGGGGTGTCGACCTAGAGGTCGCCTCCGGAACCCTTACAGCGGTAGTGGGCAGGAACGGCTCTGGGAAAACCACGCTCTTGAAACTAATGGCTGGGCTCCTGAGACCCAGTAGAGGTAGCGTTGCTGTGAAGGGTAGGCCGATCTACATACCGGAGAACCCGTTGGCGTACTTCTCGATGCCTACCCCGTGGGAAGAGCTGGTGTACATGGCGGGCGGTGACGAGGACAGAGCTAGAGAAGTAGCCGATTTGTTCGACCTGAGAGGGGTTATGGGGAGTAAGCTGGCGGACCTCAGCTCGGGGGAGAGAAGGAGGCTGGCGATCGCATCGGCTTACCTCGGCGGTTTTGACGTATACCTGCTCGACGAGCCAACCGGAGGGCTGGACACTTTCAACGCCAACAGGGTCGTGGAAGTTGTCGAGAGGCTGGTCGAGGAGGGTAAAACGGTGGTCATCGCGAGTCACGACGATAGGCTCGTGAGGGCCGTCGAGAGGAGAGTGGTAATCGACCGTGGTGTTGTAGTGTGAGCCTTATAGCGGCTCTAGTCAACCTAGTCTACCGCGCCCTCTTCTTGAGGGGGGAGGAGGGCTTCAGGCTCTCCTACACGTGGTCTAAGCTACTGTACTTGGTCTCCGCCCTGCTCGTGGTCACCAAGCCGGGTGCCGTCTCGGCGCTCGTCGTGATGGGGTCTACTCTACCTCTCTCCATCGTCTGGCCGGGGTGGAGCTGGCTCTACAGCGCTCTCCTACTCTCACTTATACCAGCTGCGTGGTTTTCCCTCACGGCTTACGTAAGCGGCTACGTGGGCTTACCTGGAGTAGACGCCGTAGGTGCGGTGGTCGTCCTGGTCAGGTCTCTAGCAGTCTCTCTCCTGATCTTGTTCCTGGCCGCGGCCCTCAGCCCAGTGAAGGTCGCCAACATACTGATAAGACTACGAGCCCCAGGCTACTACCCTCTGCTCACCTGGCGTACTATACCCTACGGGCTAAGAGTCCTCGTCGACTCCATCCACATAGGCGTCTTGAAGAGGGAGAAGCCCCACAGGAGGCTGGCACCAGCTGTCGCCATAATGTTGGAGTATGGAGGGTTCGTCGAGGAGTACAACTGGCTCAAGGTAGGGGGGCGTGTTAAAGGAGCCATACCAACGAGAAGCTCGGCCAGGCACACCGCTATTCTCACGGCGGCGTCTCTGGGCCTTGTACTCCTGTACGTCGTCCTCCCGTGAAAAAGTGATAAGGGTCTAGTTCCGATCCAAGATTGGGGACGGGTGGGGGGCTTGATCACAGTTAAAGTTGACGGGCTAGTGTACTACGTCTGCGACTACTGCCACTCGGTCTACCCTGATATCGACTCGGCTAAGGTGTGCGAGGACTGCTGTTGTCACAACAAGCCCAAGCCGGCGGTCCTCGAGGAGAGGAGGGTGGGGTTCTACAACCCCTACAGCGAGCAGAAGATCGTGTTTATAGTGAGTAAGCGCCCGCTGATCAGGCTATTCAAGCTCATGAAAGGAAGTGTGAGTGTAGAAAACGTATTGTCGGTTTGAAAGTACTCGTCATTCTACTCGGCGTTCGGTTCCCTCCTCATCCAGTACTCGTAATAAAGGGTTTGGGAGGTTTAAAAACGGCTTTATGGGTTGTTGGCCGGCTCGAAGTATGAGTGGGGCATTCTGAGTAGATTCCACTCGGCTCTCGAGTACTTGGTCTCGTAGAGTCTCCTGGCCAGGTCGATCTCCTCTCTGCTTGGTAGGTCGTAGTATGGCTCTAACCCCAGTAGCTCGCTGTAGGACTCGATCACAGCCTTGACCACGTCTGGGACGCCTATCGAGGGGTTCAGATTCGCCAGGTTCGTGACCCTGTACTTCACGTCGCTGACCTTTTTATCGGCTAGCTTGGCCTTCGAGACCCTGAGCACCCTCGACAGCACCTCTAAATTGGTATTCAGAAGGAGAGTGCCGTGGAGTAGGTAGGTACCACCCCTGAAACTGCCTGCTGCCCCGGACACCTTGAAGGACTTGTCTCCGCTCGTTACGACAACGTCGTTGACGTTCTCTCGTACAGCAGTGAAGCCCAGCCTTCTCAGGGCCTTCACGAAGCCTTCCAACAGGTAGTCGTAGAGGTAGGAGATAGACCCCTTCTCGGGGCCCCTCGTGACAATTGTCCAGAGGAGGCACCCGAGGTCGTGGTATACTGCTCCCCCGCCTGTGAACCTTCTCGCGATACTGATGTTCATCTTCCTCGCATACTCTATGTTCACCTCCTCGTCAGCTTTCTGGAAGTAGCCTATAATGACAGCGTTGCTATGCCTCCAGAACCTCAGCGTTGCGTCGGCGCCGCGCATAACGCTCTGGAATATCGCCTCCTCGAACGCTAGACTGTAGAACGGGTTGTCCGGGGTCTCGTAGAACAGGACCCTAAGCCCCCTCATGTACACCGGCCTCCACGAGAGCCTTTTTCAAAGCTGTCTTGAAGTCCTCGGGCGTTGAGCCCGCTAGCTCTACGCCCCGGCTGAAGAACTCGTCTAGCTTAGACGAGACCTCCTCCCAAGACGCCTTAGCCCCCCTGAGTGTAGCCTCCAGCTCGAACAGGGCATCCTCAGGGTATATAAAGAAGTCGCCTGTAATGGTCGCTTCTTCGATCACTCCTTCTACGATCTTTAAACTGACTCTAATCAGCCCCTTCCTGGCCTTATGCTCGTATACGCCTATCCGCAACTCCGTCTACCGGCTCAATATAGGTTGATCTAGGGATTAAAACTTGGGGACCTCAGGCGATGGGCTTCCCATACCTCGCCTCCAGGGGCTTACCGTGCTCGACCAGCTTACCCGCGAGCAGGCCATTTAGGTAGTACGCGGCCTTCCTCCTGGAGAGCACCTGGTTGTTGTTGCCGCAGAACGGGGAGTAGATACACCTGGGGCACCCGTCCTCGCAGTTGCAGGACGAGACGATGTCGTGGGCTATCTCCTCGGCCCTCTCGAACCTCTCGAAAAGCAGTCTGGCAAGCCCGCTGCCGCCAGGCGCAGCATCGTAGATCACGATGTCGCCGCTGGGGTAGCTCACCCCACCCATGTCCGTCAAACCGGCGCCACAGACTATCCTCGCAGCGGAGATCAGGGAGTGCTCAATCGCGTGGAACGCCTCGGCGTGGCCGAGCCTGTCCCACTCATCGATCGTCGGGTACTTGACCAGGACGGCTTTAGTCTGGTATGAGTAGCGGAGGGGCGTGTCGAGCCAGTACTTCTCGCCGCCTCTGTCGTCGAAGGCGTTTTTGACAACGTAGCCCTCGACAGCGATCTCGAGCTCGACGTTAGCGTAGGTTAGTGGTATGTTTCTCTTGGAGACGCGCTCGTCGAGGACCTCGAAGTCGACCACGTCCACGGTGTACAAGGGCTTGGTGTAGTAGTTCACGTCTTCGTCCAGCCTCTTCACGTACGCGGCCCTCTTACCGATGTCTACCCCCAGCGAGATGTAAGGCTTGGTTTGAATGAAATAGATCGCACCGGGGTAGAGGTCTAGGAGGGCCTGGGGTAACTCCCTGGACCCCAACACTTCGCCTGTCGCCTCGTCGTAGATCTCGACGAGGGGGCCCCCGCTCCTGATACTGCCGTACTCCTCGAGGAAGTCCATTGCGAGCCTGCGTCGGGGGTAGGCGTAGTAGCCCCTGGTGTACGCGAGCCCATGTTCTATGAGGAGTTCGACAGCCCTCCTCCAGACAGGTGGGAGGCTGTTTAAGTGGAGGCGCCCCCTCTCGAGTAAGTGGGCTACTAGGTGGACCTTTGCGACCTCTATGTTGGAGGGCTCTATGACGGAGGGTGGTATCTCCTGGCTGAAGAACTGGGTCGGGTACCTCTCGTAGTACGAGTCTATTGGGTCGTCGGCCAATATCGTGAAGACGTAGCCTGGTCTCCCCCTCCTACCGGCTCTACCAGCTCTCTGGACATACTTCGTGAAGCTGGGCGGCGGCGATGACATTACGACAGCGTCGAGGTCGCCTATGTCTATTCCGAGCTCTAGAGTAGGCGTGGCCGCGACGGCGAGTACTTCGCCGGATCTCAGCTTTTCTTCAACCCTCCTACGTTCCTCGGGTGGGAGCCCAGCCCTGTGGACTAAGACTTCTGTCCCGAAGCTCCTACCGATCCTCGCCACGAGCTCCGCCATCTGCTGGCTGTCGACGAAGACTATGTGCTTGAGACCCCTCTTTGCGAGTATACTCGATAGGGCCGCCGCTATAGTCCACCTGCTCAAGTAGCCCGACGAGACAAGAGCGTGAACGGCCCTGCCTCTCCTCCTACTGGGCCCTTTGACGACCACTACGTCGACTCCGAAGATGCTCTCGGCGAACTCCTTGGGGTTGCTGAGAGTGCCTGAAGAGGCTATAAACTGTAGCTGCCCTCCCTTGGCGAGCTTTACTCTGTCCACTATGTACTTCAGGTGTGTGCCGAGCACCCCCTCGTAGACGTGGAGCTCGTCGACAACGAAGAACTTTGCACGGTCGACGAACGATCTGATCGCGGGGCTGCGGACTAGGCCTACGTGTATCATGTCGGGGTTCGTTATAAGTACGGCCGGCGGCTGAGACCTCATCCTCTTCCTGGCCTCGACTGGCGTATCGCCGTCATAGACGCCCGCCGATACTTTACCGAAGACCAAGTACTTGTGGAGCCTCGCCAGCTGGTCTCTGCTCAGCGCCTTGGTGGGGTAGGTCACTACAGCTCTCGGCAGGGGTGAAGGGTTGCGGTGGACGTCGACTAGTATGGGTATGAGGAAGGCCTCCGTCTTGCCGGTCCCCGTCCCGGCCACTATCACCGTGTTGAAGCCGTTTAATATGTTCTCGAAGGCCTCGTACTGGAACTTGTAGAGCCTACTAATGCCTGCCTTAATGAGCGTCCGCCTCAGGTCCTCCGGTAAGTTTAACTCCTCTACGCTTGGGCCTGGTTCGGGCTCGACGGACTCCTCCACGTGTTCGTGTATAATGGAGGCTCCGGCGCGGGGGTAGAGCTGTACCAGCTCGCTGTTGACCTCAAGTAGTAGCCTGTCTCTTATCATGGGTTGTTACTCGCACTAACTGCTACACAACTAAAACCTATACAAGAAAGCCATTTAATTTCACTCCGTGCTTATTATTGGCTGAGATGGTCTCGTTGGGCTTTGACCCCGAGTCCTGGATTAGGAAAGGCGAGGAAATGGGAGCGGACTACGTTGATGTCAGGTACCAGGAGCATACATACGAGTTCATTTTACTAGACAACGGCGTGGTGAGAGAGTCGACAGTTTCCAAGAGCCGGGGCGTCGGCTTCAGGGTGTTTTACAAGGGGTTCGTCGGTTACGCGTCTACGAACGACCTCAACGAGCCTTCTCTTAAAAATGCCCTGGAGCAGGCGTTTAGGATTGCCAGGGCCCTCGAGGGTAGGTCCAGGCCTGCAAGGGTGGCGAGCCGCGGCGTTTATAGGGATAGGGTCGTGAGCGACTACTCGATCGACCCGGTCGACGTAGACGTGTCGGAAAAAGTGGACTTGCTCAAGGCTATCTATGGTACTCTTAGAGAGGAGAAGGCGCTGTCCAGCGTTGTTTTGAGGTACGGCTTCGAAAAGGACAGGAGGGTGATCGCCTCCTCGAGAGGGGACTACGTGGACTTCACGAGGAGGATGGTGGGCATAGGCGGCGTCCTTGTAGCACAAGCCGAGGGCTCTATGGAGAGGCTCTCTCACGGGGAGTCCAGGGTTGCAGGATGGGAGTTTGTCAAGAACTTCGACTGGGAGAGGCTCTTTAAAGAGAACGCCGAGCTCGTAGTAGGGGCCCTTAAAGCGAAGACCCTCCCGCCCGGCAAGTACGACGTGGTGCTGGACAACGAGATGGTGGGCCTGCTCATCCACGAGGCCTTCGGCCACGCGTCAGAGGCGGACATAGTGATGTCCGGGGGGAGCGTTCTCGAGAATAAAGTGGGTAGCGTCGTGGCCAGCGAGCTCGTTTCAATAGTCGACGACGGAAAAGTCAGTGGTGGCGTGTACCTACCGTACGACGACGAGGGGTCTCCCAAGGTAAAGGTCTACCTGATAGAGAAGGGGGTGTTCAGAGGCTACCTCCACAACCTAGAGACAGCGGGCTTCTTCAACGCGAGCCCGACGGGCAATGGGAGGTCCATGACCTATGCTGACAACGTACTCGTGAGGCAGACCAACATATACCTCGAGCCGGGGGACTGGGACCCATACGAGATCATACAGGACACGAAGAGGGGGGTGTACCTGAAGGGCCGCGGCGCCTCCGGGGGCCAGGTAAACCCCGCGACCGGCTCCTTCACCTTCACGAGCGGCCCTAGCTTCATAATCGAGGGCGGGGAGGTACAGGGGATGATTAGAGGGGTCATGATAGCAGGGAACATCCTGGAGACGCTCCTCAACGTGGACGCCGTCGGCTTAGACCTGGAGGTCAAGACCAGCGTTTTTGGCGGTTGCGGTAAAGGCGGTCAGATGGTCAGGGTCGGCGACGGGGGCCCCCACGTAAGAATCAGGGGTGTGGCTCTTGGAGGCTAGGCTTGACCCTGAGGCGATCCTAAGAGAAGGGTTGAGGAGAGGGCTGAGCGAGCTCGAAGTCGTGGTCATCAGCACTGAGAGGGTCACGGCCTCCATTGTCTCCGGCGAGATCAAGCCGGTGTTGTTCAGTGCGAGGACTACGTACGGGTTGAGAGCTGCGATCGGGAGGAGGGTGGCAGGGATATCTGTCGGCGACCTGGGTACGAGTCTGGAGGAGGCTTTGAGAGACCTGGAAAGGGCTGTGAGGAGTGCCCCCGAGGACCCCTACTGGCAGGGCTTTCCGCCGAAAATCGATAGAGGGGTAAGGTCCGAGACGTACTCTAAACTTTTTGACTACCTGGAGCCGGAAAAGGCCGTCGAGCTGGCTAAGCTGGTAGTGGACAGCGCGGCGGAGCGCGGTCGTGTAGTAGGTGCGGACAAGACTACTGTTATGGAGGGGCTAGTGGAGCTGGCTAGGGTGAACATCAGGGTGGCCAACACGAACGGTGTAGACGTGAGCGAGAGATGTAGCCTCTTCGGGGCGTATGGGAGCGTGAAGTCGGTGTTCGGCGGGACCGACTCGACGTACGACTTCTCGTTGTGGAGCAGGAGGGTAGCTGAAGAAGAGCTCGTGAAGAGAGTGGTAGAGGCTGTCGACTACACCACACTCTTCCGGGGTCCAACTACCCCGGAATCCGGAGTGTACCCGTTAGTGTTGGCTCCTAGGGTCGTGGCTGAGGTCTTAACGGCAGCTCTTATACCTGCTGTCTCGGGTTTAAACATCGTCGAGGGCAGGAGCCCGTTGAAGGGGAAGATCGGGGCGCCCGTGCTCAACGAGAAGGTCACTGTACGCGACGACCCGACGCTCCCGCTCCACTACGGGTCTAGGAGCTTCGACGACGAAGGTGTCGGCGTCTACTCCAAGACCGTGTTCGACAGGGGGGTCTTCGCGACTCCTCTGACCAACTACTACGTCTCTAAAAGGCTTAACATGGAGTCGACCGGTAACGGCTTCAGGACTCTACCTGGGGCTTCCACGGCACCGGCTCCAACAAACGTCGTGCTCGAGAATGGTAGCGGGGGCTTAGAGGAGTTCACCAGGGAGTTGAAGAGGGGTATCGTGGTCTACTCGACTATAGGTAGCTGGATGAGCAACTTCGTCTCGGGACAGGTCTACTTCACAGTCACTCACGGGCTACTCGTAGAAGGTGGGAGAGTAAGGCCCGTCAAATCGTTTGTCGTGGCGGGGAACATATACGAGTGGCTGGGCGGCAAGCTCGTCGAGGTAGGGTCGGACGCGGAGGTTAACGCCAACTACGTAACCCCCAGCTTGTACATCGCTGAGGCCAAGGTGTCCGGCGGCTAGTCGACGTACCTGACGTTCCTCGCTATGTATGGCTCGAGGCGGACCACGCCCCTGTCTGTTTTCAGGACTAGCCTACCTTGCTCGTCAACGTCCTCCACAACGCCTTCAATAGTGCCCTCGTCGGTCTCCGCCTCTACCCTCCTACCTAGCGTCTCCAGCCTGCTTGTGTACTTGTGCATTATGGTCTCGGGTCTCCTGGCGTAGTGCTCGATTCTAGATATCAGGCTCGTTAAAACGGACAGGACCTTGTTCCTCGCCACGAGTTCGCCCGTAATATTCTTAAGGGACTCGGCGGTGGGTAGGGGTGGCTCGTTGTTCACGTTGATCCCTACCCCCACGTACAGTACTATGTCCTCGCCTATCGACTCCGCCTCGAGGAGAACCCCGGACACCTTCCTCCCCTTGTAAGTTATGTCGTTCGGCCACTTCACGTTGAACGTGGTATTGCTGACTTTCTCAAGGGACTCGATCACGTACAGGGGGATGGCTAGGGAGGATATCGACGCGGCCCTTGGGGAGACCCTCAGTTTGTAGGTGACCCAGAGGCCGCCCAAGGAGCTAACCCAGCTCTTACCAAACCTCCCTCTCCCAGACAGCTGGTACTCTGCAACGACTATGCTCCAGGGGTTGAGGTGCCTGGCCGCCGTCATGGTCGAACCCGTGACCACCCTGTACTGGAGCATCCAGCCCCACGGTTTGAAAGTCCTCGGGTTGTCGCCACTGGACCACGATACTCTACCCCCCTCCAGCCTGATGATGTAATTCCTCGACAGCTTCTCGACGAGCCTCAGGACCTCTTCTACCTCGAGCCCCAGCTCGCCCGACAGCTCGCTTATTCCGACGCTCCTCTTCGCGCTTAGCAGGTCTAGTAGCAGAAGCTCGGCTATTCCTGGCTGCTCACTCATGGGCCTTCAGCTCCGCCAACCTCTTCGTGACCTGGTCTACCTTGAGTATGTGTGGTAGGTCGGGGTAGTGCCGCACAAGGAACAAGTAGAGGTTGTAGACGGGTGCGCCGGGCCTCCCAGGCTCGAGCTCTACAATGCCAAGCCTCCAGAGCGTGGAGAGCAGTGCTAGGAATAAGCTCCGTATACGCTCCATCTCGTTTGCCGCGTCGTACTCGTATGGCATGTACTCTGAGAGTATCCCGGGGTTCAGCTCGCTGTACTTCTCCAGCACGCTCCTATCCCTCTTTATGACGGGGCACATCAGGCTGAGCCCGTACTCAACTGTGGCGTAGACGACTCGGTTGTAGGAGTCGATGTTGTACTTCACCTGTCTCGGTATGTAGGGGAAACTGCGGCATATGAGCGGTTTGTAGATGTTCTGTATCCTGCAGAGGTTCCCCGCGAGAAAGGGGCACTTCCCGTCAACCAAGTCCATCACGTAGCTGAAGGCCAGGTTGTAGCCCGACACCCTGTCGTACATGTAGTACCCGTTGTAGCTCTTGTAAGGCAGACCGAGCGCCTCCGCCAGTTCCCTGAGAATAACGTCTTCGTGAGGCAGTAGGCTTACGGGGCTCGCCCGGCAGCAGTCGCCGCAGAGGGTGCAGACGAACCTCATGTACTACCCCTTACACGGTCGCGTAGTAGCCCGGCAGCTTCTCTCTGTAGAGCATCTTGATCCTCTCCACACCGTCAACGCTCTTAATAATGTCTACAACGGGGGGCGGGACCAGCTGCTCCCACTCACTCCTCCCCTCGGCTATGAGCCTCCTTATGATACTACCCCTGTAGTTCTCCCTCGCCAGCCTGGGAGGCTCCACCACCGTATACCCCTCCTCCATGAACACCCTCTGTATGACGGGGTTCAACGTCACGACGTACTTGAACGGGGGGCTGTAGAGCTTGACGTAGTGCACGGCAACTCTGCTGACCTCTAGTGTCGGGAGCGTTACTGTAATTAGCTTGTCTAGCGGTAGACCACTCCACTTCAGGCTCTCCCTGATCATCAGGATCCTCTCGCCCGCCGTGAAGGGGTTCTCCGGCGTGTGGCTCTGGCTGGCCATCCCAACCACGACCACGACCTCGCCAAACCTCTCGTAGCAGAACTTTAGCGCGTTCAAGTGACCGTAGTGGAACGGCTGGAACCTGGCTATCATTAGGCATCGGTCGTCGGTCAACAAGCACCCCATAGGAGTATGTCTCGAGGAGTTATTAAAAAATCTGTAAAAACGTATCGGGGGTCCAGAACCTACTGTTTAAGGTAGGACGACTTGGACGGGGTAGGTCTTACCGCTCGCAGTGTGTAGCTTGA
>NZ_JBMFLY010000007.1:0-18564 GCF_049970955.1 Thermogladius sp.
CTCCAAGTCCCTGAGAAGTAGCCCAACCCTTTTTTCCTACATACACCTCCACACATCTCCTAACCTGAGCGTCATAGAAAACCTACAACTCGGGGCGTACACGAGGCGCCACGACAGGTTGAGAGACGACATTGAGGATGTCTTCAGGCTATATCCCGAGCCAGCCGATAGGGCGAAGAGCTTGGGTGGATGAGAGCGGCAGATGCCGGCGATCGCGAGATCCCTAATGTCCAAGCCGAAGCTACCCCTACTCGACGAGCCGACTACGGGCCTCTCTCCCAAGGCCAGCAAGAGCCTACTCGACAAGCTCCTAGAGATCAAGAGTATGGGGGTGTCGATCCTCCTGGTCGAGCAAAACGTCGACTACGCGATGAGCGTAGCGGACAGGGTCTACCACCTCGTCGAGGGCAGGATAGCCGGGGAGTACCTCCCCGGTTCCCACGAGGCGAGAACGCTTATCGAGACCTTCTTGACGGGACGCAAGATGTCTTGAGGCACTAAGACACGGTAGTCTAGCGCGGCGGGTAAAACTTAATTAGTGAGACCCCGAAATCATTCCCACAGTAATCGGCGAGGTGAAAGGTATCGAGCTTCTACGAGATAAAGACACCCAGGCTCGTGCTGAAGATATCAGTGGAGGACCTAGATAAGCTCCACATACACGAGGAGATAATACCCAGCATACTGAAGTGGCTTGTGGAAAAAATAAGGAGCGACAAGGTGTTCAAAGACCCCATCCTCGTCGACGAGAAAACGTTAGTTGTTCTCGACGGGATGCACAGGGTGGCCGCGGCTAAGGAGATAGGGTTCAAGTACATACCCGTCTGCCTCGTGGACTACGACAACGAGTCGATAGAGCTGCACGCCTGGGGCAGGGTCTTCGCAGGCGGCGACTGGAGACAGCTTGTAGACGCCATCAAAAGCGCCGGGTTCCACGTCAGAGAACTGGACAGCATGGAGGAGGGGCAAAGGCTATTAAGCGAGAGGAGGGCTGTTGGCGTGCTCGTCACGCCCGCAGACATCTATGTGATACCCTCCGGAGAAAACGACATCAAGAAGATTTACGACCGAGTTAAGGAGGTCGAGTCGGCAATAGAGAGCATGGGCTTCAAGATCAGTTACATGACTGAAAAAGACTCGATAGACGCGGTTAAATCCGGTAAGGCTGCCGCCTCGCTGATACCCCCCGTGATAACAAAAGACGAGGTGAGGAGAGTCGCCTTGAGAGGTGAAGTCTTCACGCACAAGGCTACGAGGCACGTCATACCAGCGAGGCCAATGAACATCAACGTGCCTCTCGAGTGGTTAACGGGCGACTTGCCGAAAGACGAGGTCAACAGGAGGGTTAGGGAGCTTCTCTCAGGTAAGAGGATAAGGAGGTTACCACCGGGCACTGTACTGGACAGGAGATACGAGGAGGAACTCTACGTTTTTGAATGAAAAACTTTTTATCCCTCTCTATGTTCCACCTATACTTCTCCTCTAGACCTCACTTCCTCACTAGAATGTGTACGGGCTCGCCCAGCATCAGGAGAGCTATCTCTCGAAGGGCCTCCCCTACCGTCAAGTGCGGGTAGGGGAGTTGAGAGACGTCCTCGAACATCATCTTCCCGATCACGACCGGGATGAAGGCCGAAATGACCTCGGAGGCGTTCGGTGCTACTATGTGGACGCCGTACACTTTCGAAGAATCCTCGCTGACCAGCATTTTTATGAACGAGTAAGACCCGTCCTTTATTTTCACGGCCGATAAAAAGTTCAATGGTACCTTGTACCTAACGTACTTTATACCCAGCTTAGAGAGCTCTTTCTCCGTGTAACCCACGTAGGCTACCTCTAGGCCCGTGAAAATCGTTAACGGGACTAGCCTGTAGTCGATGTTGTAGGCCTCCTTCCCCACGATGTTCTTCGACGCGATCATGCTCTCGACCATTGCCTTATGGGCTAGCAGGGGGCCGCCCACAACGTCTCCCGCGGCGTAGATACCGGGGACGCTGGTCTCCAGCCTAGGCGAGACCTTGATGAAACCGGCGCTATCGAGCTCGACCCCCACGTTCTCAAGGTTGACGCCGGAAGTCTTCGGCACACGCCCTACGGCGACAAGCACCTTATCCACCGCTATCTCCTTCCCGTCACTCAGTTTCAGGCGAACACCGCTCTCTCCCTTCTCCACTCCAGCGATCTCGACACCCTCTAGTACGTTGACCCCACGACGTTTCAAGTGGCCTCTAATTGCCTGTGCCACATCGCTGTCGAGGAACGATAGGATCTGGTTGGACCTCTCCACAACGGTTACCTCTACGCCGAGGTTGGCGAATGCGTTGGCAACCTCGACCCCGATCACACCCCCGCCCACAATGGCCAGAGAGCCGGGGCGCTCCCTCATCTGGAAGATCTCTCTGTTACTCACGACGAGCTTACCGTCGAACTCGAGACCCGGCAAGGGCTTGGGGTCTGTACCGAGGGCGAGGAGGACTTTCTCCGCCTCTATCTCGACGTTCTCGCCGTTCTTGACCTTCACTCGTTTACCCTCCTTGATGACCCCCTTCCCGTTGTAGACTTTAACACCATAGGACTCGAACAGGTACTCGATGCCTTGGCGAGCGGCCTCGACCATGGAGTTGGACCACTCTACTATCGACTCCCAGGGCAGTTCTGCACTCCCTCCGACCTTTCTCACCGTCCTGGCGGCTTCGGCAACGTGGTAGAAGGCCTTGCTGGGTACGCATCCGTAGTTTGTACACTCGCCCCCGAGGTAGTGCTCCTCGACGACCGCGACCTTGAGGCCCCTCCTGGCCAGCATGATCGCCGCCGGGTAGCCCGCTACACCGCTCCCCACAACTACAACGTCGTACTTCACGATAGCTCTCCTCTCTGCTTTCTCACGTAAACCCTCCACGTAGGTGCTAGCGTCTTGGGGTGGTCCCCCTTCACGTAGTCGATGAGCTTAACGCTGGTATTAATAGGCCACTTCTTCGCCTCGTCAGGGTTCTCGTAGGCCACCCTACTGATCTCCTTCAGCCTCTCAGCATACCTCTCTATGTTCTCTATAGTCTCGCTCTCGGTGAACTCCACCTGTAGCGCCTCCTTCACTATTAGGGGGAAGTAGACCGTGGGCGCGTAAAAGCCGGCGTCGAGCAACCCCTTTGCGACGTCCATAGCAGTAACACCGGTCTCCTCTGCGAGACGCTTCGCGCTCAACACGACCTCGTTCTTCCTGAACCTGCCTTTACCGTAAGGCACTTCGAAGCCTCTCACCCCTTCGACAAGCTTAATAAAGTAGTTTGTGGCCAGGACAGCGTGCTCGGACACTCTCCTTAGCCCCTGCGGCCCGAGCGACGCTATGTATACATACGCCCACACCAGCGGTATGACGTTGCCGAAGAAGGACTTTATCAGGCCGACGCTATGAGGCCCGGGGTGCTTGAGCCTATAGATGCCCTTTTCCTCGTCGTAAACCACCAGGTAGCCCGGTAAGAGGTCGCTAAGTCTGATGTTCTTGTCCTCGTCGACCACTCGGTCCTTTACGCAGACCGGCCCCGCCCCGGGGCCACCTCCGCCGTGGGGGGAGCTGAACGTCTTGTGTAGGTTCAGGTGGGCGATGTCGAAGCCCATGTCGCCCGGCCTGGCATAGCCTAAGATGCCGTTCAAGTTGGCACCGTCGTAGTAGAGCAGAGCGTCGTACTCGTGCACCAGCTTCACTATGTCCCCTATCCTCTCCTCGAACAGCCCGAGTGTACTCGGGTTGGTGATCATCAGCCCCGCTGTCCTCTCCCCGACGACCGCCCTGAGGGCCTCCATGTCGATATTTCCGTCTTCACCCGTTGGGACGGTGACCGTGACGAAACCGGCCATTGATGCGCTGGCCGGGTTGGTCCCGTGAGCACTATCTGGAACTATGATCTCCCTCTTCAAGTCGGCCATCCCTTTCAACTCGTGATACCTCCGGATCGTCAGTACGCCCGCCAGCTCCCCGTGCGCGCCCGCCGCGGGGTGGAGAGTGCAGACGTCCATGCCCGTGATGTTGGCAAGCCACTTCTGTAGCTCGAAGAGTATCTCGAGCAGCCCTTGGACCGTCCTCTCGTCTTGGAGCGGGTGGAGGTTCGCGATCCTCTCGTCGAATGCGACCCACCAGGCTATCCTCGGGTTGTACTTCATGGTGCATGAGCCTAGTGGTACAGGCCCGTTGTCGACCCCGTAGGACATCTGAGAAAGCCGTGTGTAGTGCCTGACCACCTCGACCTCGGGGAGGCCGGGTATGTTAGGAGGGGTGTCTCGGAGGACTCCTTTCGGTATCCTGATCTCGCCCACAGCCCTGGCAGTGCTGTCGCTGTAAGAGTCTAAGCTGAGCCCCGTGAAGCCCTTGTCAGGGTATTCCAGAATTAACGGCTCGTTCCACTTGGCCTGCCTGAACATCTCACGGCACCCCCTTACCCCCTCTCAGCAGTTCACTTAGTGTGTCCGCAAGTAGGTCGATGTCGTCCTTTGAGTGCACCTCCGTGAAGGCGAACAAGGCCGTCTCGCCTAGCTCGGGGTAGTAGTCACCAATGTACAGCCCCCCGTGTATTCTCCTCGCCAGCAACCCCTCGTGGACTTCCTTGTACCTCACGCCAACCTCGTTGAACGAGATAGGGAACTCGTTGAAGAAGTCCGACTTGAAGACCCTGGTGTTCAAACCGATCTCGGACAGCTTCATCTGAGCGTAGTGGGCGTTGTAGTAGTTGATCTCGGCGAGCCTCCTCAAGCCTTTGCCCCCCAGTAGCGACATGAACACCGCGGCGGCGATCGCCATCAACGCCTCGTTCGTACATATGTTGCTGGTAGCCTTCTCGCGCCTGATGTGCTGCTCCCTGGTCTGGAGGACCATCGAGAACGCCCTCTCGCTCCCGTCCTTCGTGGTTGTGAGGCCTATCAGCCTACCGGGCATCTGCCTAATCAGCCTCATGTCGTACCTGACAGCAAATATCCCCAGGTGGGGGCCGCCATAGTTCATTCCTAGCCCCAGAGACTGTCCCTCGCCCACCGCGATGTCGGCGCCGAGCTCACCCGGCGGCTTGAGTAAGCCGAGCGCTACCGGGTACACCCCGGCGACTGCCAAGGCTCCTCTCTCGTGAGCTAGCTCGAAGACCTCCTTCACACCGCTCTCGATCACCCCAAAGAAGTTCGGGTACTGGACGTAGACGCCGGCGGTCTCGCCGTCCAACTTGTTTTTGACGTCCTCCAAGTCGACCTCGCCGGTTGCCCTGTCGTACTCTACCTCCACGAGCTTTATACCGTGGGGCCTGGTGTAAGCCTCGACCACCCTCTTGTGGAACGGGTTCACGTTTTTCGGGATAAGGAACTTGCTCCTCCCCTTGTTGACTCTCGAGACCATTAGAACGGCTTCGGCCAGTGCCGATCCCCAGTCGTACATTGACGCGTTCACTACGTCCATTTCGAGAAGCTCGGCCATGAGGCTCTGGTACTCGAAGATAGCCTGCATAAGCCCCTGCGATATCTCGGCCTGGTAGGGTGTGTAGGCTGTTAAGAACTCGCCCCTCGATATTATGTACTTCACTACCGGCGGCACGTAGTGAGGGTAGACTCCCCCGCCCATGAACGGGGGTGTTCTAAGGGCCGTGTTCTTGCTCAGCTTTTCGTCCATTAACCTCTTCAACTCGACCTCGGACAAGGGCCTGCCGAACCCTATGTCCAGCTTTAGCCAGTCTTCGAGCTTCATCCTGTACGTCTCCGGTATGTCGGCAAACAACTCCTCTACGCTCTTGACACCGATCGTCTTCAGCATCTTTTCTACGTCTTTGTCGTTGAGTGTGGATATCCACGGCTGAGTGTAATCTGGGGTCATTCCGTTCATCCGTGATAAGGAATGTCGCGTGAGTTTATATTTGCTTATAGGAATCATATCTGTACTGTCGACAAGACGGAGATCGGGACTATGCCTAAAATCCAGCTTCTAGACTTCTACGTAGAAAAACTAGGCGCTGAGCCGGGCACGTTCGGCGATTGGGAGGTTCCTTACAGGTTCAGCGGCGCCATAGAAGAACACCTCGAAGTGAGAAGAAGGGCGGCTTTCTTCGACGTCTCCCACATGGGGAGACTCCTAGTGAGGGGCAGCGACTCCTTCGAGTTCTTGCAGTACGTCTACACGAAGGACTTAGGCAAGGTAAAAACAGGGTTCATGAGCGGCCCCACCCTGTCCTTGAACCAGTTTGCGAGAGTGAAGGACGACGAGATGCTATACAAGCTGAGCGACGAGGAGTGGCTGATAGTCACGAACGCCCTAGCCACGGAGAAGATGAAGAGCTTCTTCGCGTCTGTCAAGAGTGAAAAGGGCTTCAAGGTCGAGATCTCGGACTTGACGAACGAGTACTCCATGCTAGCGTTGCAGGGCCCAGAGAGCGTTAGGGTCATGGAGGCTCTCGGCGCCGGCTGGGCCTCGGGGCTTAAGCCGCTCGAGTTCAGGCTGAACGAGGTAATCGGCAACGCGAGCGTCTACCTCGTGAGCAGGAGTGGTTGGACTGGAGAGGACGGTTTCGAGATATGGGCTAGGCCGGCGGAGGCCGTTAAACTAGTCGAGCAACTCGTGAAGCTGGGTGTAAAGCCGGCGGGCCTCATAGCCAGGGACACCCTCAGGATTGAGGCGGGTTTCGTGCTGGGGGGTAACGAGTACGGTGAAGACCCCCTGAAGTTCCCCTGCGCGGTCGGGTTGAGGTACGGGATGGGCGCCATCTCGTGGAGTAAACGAGGGTTCGTGGGAGAGGAGGCTCTCAGGGCTTGTCGCAGGGAGGGGCCGAGGTGGGTGAGGTACGGCCTAAAGTTCTCGAAAGAAGCTGGGAGGATCGTGCCCAGGAACGGCGACGCAGTCTACGTCGAGGACGTCCGTGTTGGTTGGGTCACCAGCGGAATGTACTCGCCAGTCCTAGAGAGGCCTATAGCGCAAGCCTACATAGACACCAGGTACGCTGTACTGGGCGAGGAGGTGGAGGTAGAAGTTAGAGGCAAGAGGCACGAAGCCAAGATAGTCGACTTCCCATTCATCGTCAAGAAGTGAGGGGGTCAAACCGCTTTTTTCACAACATACTGACCGTAGTCTACCAGCACCCGGTAGTAGCCCCTAAGCTTGTTGTCAACCTCCTCGTCTCCAGTGTAGACCCTTAGGTAGTCCAGCTCGCGGATTTTGGATAGTGTCGCGACCACGATGATGTTCTCCCTTGGGACGAGCCTCAGTACGTTCGGCGAGATCTGCTGGTTACCCCTACCGAATATGAAGCCCTGCCTCCCAATCGGCGTGACGACAACATACGTCTTCGCACCTCTGCCGACTATCTCAAGCAGAGGCCTCTCCCACGTGTCCCTCAACACCACCCTCCTGTTGAGCACCACGTCTACGCCTAACTGCGTGAGGTCGTCCCGTAGGAACTCCCCGATAGCCTTCACCGTGCTCCCGGGGCCCAGTATGTAGTAAGCGCCGTCCTCCATTGTCTCGTACAGGTACCTAGCTATCGCTCTTTTGTTCTCCTCGTCGTCCGAGCTCGTCACGAGACCCTTACTGGGCTGTAGTAAGCCCTCGACCCTCACAGTCTTGACGTAGCCGTAGACCCTCAGGCTCAGTTTATCCGACCGGAACAGCTCCTCGTCCACGTCCACAACCTCCGCCTCGACGATGGCCCCGCTGCCGCGCAGGTAGGCCTCGAGAATCCCGGCCGCATCCCGTGGGGTATACGCGAAGGCCCCGCTGTAGACTTTAACCCCGCTGGGGACACCCAAGACAGGCAACGACGTCCCGACTACGCTGTAAACGTCCTTTAGGGTGCCGTCGCCCCCCACGAAGACAATGATGTCGACTCCCGCACGAAGCATCTCGGCGACTGAAGCAATAGTGTCCTCCCTGGTCGTAGACCCTTTCCTCTCTCCCACGACTTTTTCCACGAGCTCGGTGAGGCCCGCCTCAGCGACCTCGTCCTCGCCCATTAAGCCCGCTGCCGTCACTATTCTAAATTCCCTCGAACGCAGGCTCCGCAGGAACTCTACCGCGCGTCTAGGGGCGATCAGCTGGTAACCGAGCGAGAGAGCCCTCGCAACGGCCTTCTCGTCGGTCCCTTTGCTACCTATAGCGCCCCCTAGCCCGGCATATGGGTTGACAACGAAGCCGACCCTCATTACTACCACTGGCCCTCTGGTATCCTTATATACGTGTATGAACAATAAGAAGGTGAAGGGGTCTAATGCTAGAGGACCTACTATCAAAGTACCCCGACCTTAAGCACGTTTACGACCTCACGATCACCCATACCAGGTACAGGAAGAAAGAGACGATCAACCTAATAGCGAGCGAGAACGTGATGTCGCCGCTCGCGATGCTCCTGTACTTGAACGACATGATGCACAGGTACGCCGAAGGCAAGCCCTTCAAGAGGTTCTACCAGGGGCTGAAGTACGTCGACGAGCTGGAAGTGAAGGCTTCAGAACTCATGGGCCAGCTGCTCAACACCAAGTTCGTGGACCTAAGACCGGTCAGCGGCACTACAGCCAACGCTGCTGCTTTCAGGGCCTTCACCAAGCCAGGGGACAAGGCTGTAGTGGCGCCAGTCCAAGCGGGGGCGCACGTTAGCCACACACGCTACGGCACGCTAGGTGCTCTCGGGATAGAGCAGATAGACATGCCGTTCTCGATTGAGGAGTGGAACATAGACGTGGACAAGGCCGTTAAACTAATCGAAGAGGTCAAGCCCAAGATAGTCACGCTCGGGGGCTCCCTCTACATCTTTCCCCACCCCACCAAACCGATTGCTGAGGCTGCGCACAGCGTGGGTGCAAAGGTAATACACGACGTAGCGCACGTGCTGGGCCTCATAGTAGGGGGAGTCTGGCCCAACCCCCTCAACGAGGGGGCAGACGTTATAACGTCTTCGACGCACAAGACGTTCCCTGGGCCTCAGGGAGGCTTGTTCGCAACTAGGCTAGAGGAGGACTACAAGGAGATAGGTAAAGTGATATTCCCCATGTTCGTCTCCAACCACCACTTACACAGGCTAGCCGCCACCGCGGTCACGGCCCTAGAGATGAGGGAGTTCGGGAGGGACTACGCAAGCCAAGTGGTGAAGAACGCCAAGGCCCTCGCGCAGGCTCTGGCGAGTAGGGGGGTCAAAGTCGTGATGGAGGAGAAGGGCTTCACCGAGAGCCACCAGGTCGTCTTAGACGTCTCGAGGCACGGGAGGGGTACTAAGGTCGCAGCGGCCCTGGAGGAGGCAAACATAATAGTCAACAAGAACATGTTGCCCTGGGACAGGCCGGAGGACGTGAAAGACCCCTCGGGTATCAGGATAGGCGTGCAGGAGGTCACAAGGTGGGGTATGAAGGAGGGGGAGATGGAAGAGATAGCCGAGTTCATCAAGCAGGTGATCGTGGATAAAAGGGACCCGTCAGAAGTCAGGAGGAAAGTAATCGAGTTCAGGAAGGAGTTCCTCGAGGTCCAGTACTGCTTCAAGATCTCGAGAGAGGACGAGGTAAGGTTATTGTCTCTCCTACTACATCCATGACACGGGTTGGGTGAGCGGCGTGTCCAGCGGGGAGATAGTGGTAGAAGTGGGGAAAAAGAAGTACGTGGTCAAGACAGACAGGCTCTACACCGAGACCGACGAGTGGATTAAAGTCGAGGGCAATAAAGGCGTTGTAGGTGTAACAGACTTCGCTCAGAAAGAGCTCAGAGACATAGTCGGCGTCGAGCTGCCGGAGGTCGGCACGGAGGTGAAGAAGGGGAAGGCGGTGGGGAGTCTGGACTCTGTGAAAGCGACCTCCCACTACTACGCTCCGGTGTCAGGTGTTGTTACCAGAGTCAACGAGAGGCTTACCGATACACCTGAGCTGATCAACAAAGACCCCTACGGCGAGGGCTGGATATTCGAGCTGGAGATCAAGGACCCAAACGAACTTAACAGCCTGTTGAAACCCGAGGCCTACGCTGAGAAGATCAGGAGGCAAGCCCACTAACCGCTACTAGGACAGCTCCCTTACTAGAAGCCCGAGCTTTTTGATACCCTCCTCGATCTCGTCCATTCCCACCATTGTAAAGTTAAGCCTAATACTGCTTCTCCCCGAGTCGTCGAGGTAGAAGGGCTTTGCGGGGACGACCGCTACACCGTACTTCTCCAGTAGCATGTCGGCAAAGACCTCGGAGTCTATCCCTGCAGGGAGTTTCAGCAGTATGAACATGCCGCCGCGCGGTCTGTTGTACGAGGCTCCCTGGACGTACTCGTCTAGGGCAGACATCATCGTGTCGCGCTTTCTCGCATACTCCTGTACGGCCCTCCTCTTTATCTGGTCGTACAAGCCCTCTCTTAAGACCCGGTCTACCAGGAGTTGCATCGGGACTGGAGCGCACATGTCGCTAGGGCCTTTGATCGCCTTCACGACTTCCACTATTTCGGAGGGGGCGCTGAGCCATCCTATGCGTAGACCCGTCCCGAGCACCTTGCTGAAGCTGCCGACGTAGACAACCCTCCCCTCCTTGTCGTAGTAAGAGAGCGGCTTGTAGCTACCCTCATAGACCAGGTGATTGTACGCGGCGTCCTCGACGACCAGGAGGTCGTACCTCGACGCGATCTCGACCAAGTGCTTTCTCCTCTCCTCGCTCATGACGACCCCGGCAGGGTTGTGCCCGGTGGGTATCGTGTAGACGAGCTTTACCTTTCTACCCTCCGATAGGAGTCTCTTCACGACCGCCTCGAGACCGTGTGTATCAACTCCCTCCCCGTCGACGCCGACCCCGACAAGCCGCGCCCCGTAGAACTCCCAGTCGACTATCGTGTTAACGTAGCTGGGGTTCTCGAGGATCACGTGGTCCCCAGGGTCTATGAAGAGCTTCCCTAGCAAGTCGATCGCCTGACTCCCACCCACGGTCACCAGCACGTTGTCCTCGCTGGTCTTCACGCCCTCGTACCTCCACATGAAATCCGCGATAGACCTCCTAAGCGAGGGCAGCCCCTCGGTGGGAGAGTAGTTGCAGGACTTGGTCTCCTCGTGGAGGACCTTGCCGAGTATGGTAGAGTAGAGGTCTCTCGGTATTACGTTGGGGTCCGGCTCGCCGGCCGCAAACGATATAACTTTTCTCGTGGCGGAGATCGCCGAGATCTTTGAGACGAGAGTTCTTATCGGGGATGGTTTAACAAAGTTGACGCGGTAGGAGAACTTGTGAGATACCGACATCAACACCACACAGTTGCATAATGGGTTTCGTTAAAGAATAAATCCTTAGCGCTAGTCCGGTGGACAGGTGAGTCCCTACCTCTTCCTCCTCGCCTTCAACTCTTCTCCCCGGGCCCTCTCGCCCTCGGCAACCCTTTCAACCGACACCTCCGGGTGGAACCTGACGTCTACGTGGTAAACCGAGTCGTAGAGCTCGATCACCCTCTTGACTATCTTCCTCCTCAACTTGAAAGCGTCTCTTATCGTGGTGAGAGGGTCGATGTACACATCGACGCTGATCACGTAGAACGACGCTAGCTTCCTTGCCTCAACAGACTTAACGCGGGCCCCCGCGGATGCCAGCAGGTCTTGTATGCTGTTCATTACTGCGAGACTCATCTTGTAGTCGAGGTTCTCGCCTCTTATCAGCGAGACGCTGTCGCTGACTATACCTTGTACGCTGTGGAGTATGAACATCATCAACACGACTGTGAACAGTACTTCCAAAGCCGTGCTCTTTGTTATAGACGTGGCTAGTATCCCGACGGTGGCCGTTACGCCTGCCAGCGCATCGACTAGCGCGTGCGTGGACTCGTACCTGAGAGTCTCTATATTGTACTTCTCGAACCCCCTCCTCAACGTAGTGTACGTTAAGACGGTGATGGCGGTCCCGGCGATCGTGGCAATACTCGAGTACATGTTCACGGTAGCGGCTTCGCCCGCGTACAGGAGGCCGTTCAAGAAGTCGTAGAAGACGTAGAAGTAGACCCCGACCACGGTTAGGGCTATCAACAGGCCCAGTGTCGACTCCAGGACTACAACGCCCATAGGGTACCTCCTGCTCAGGCGGCTCGCGAAGTATAGTCCGAGGAGCAGAGTTAGTTCTAGGAGCGAGTCCGTGACCCAGTGTACCAAGTCCGTGAACAGTATTATGTTGTTCATGAAGACGACGAACACCGAGTCGATCAAAACGCCGACTAACCCGAGAGCAAACGTGTACACCAGGACTCTACTCGCCCATTTAAGCCTAAAGGTGAGATTAGCCATTTCGCTTCACCCGCGTAACAACTCTTGAGATAGGGACGTAACCTAGTTGAGACCGGTTCCCTGTCCAAAAGTTATGTGTGGCTCCTCTTTTTGCGTAATAGTGTGCGCCTCTTATATACCTTTTTCATCTCTGGGGACTTACTTTGGCAGGTTCCCTGACACGAAGTCGACTAAGTATCTGGCGAGCTCGAGCTTGTGCACGAGGCCGAGTTCTCTGACCTCGCTGGGAGTTATCAGGATTGCGTCCAAGTAGCTCTCAGAGAAGCCGGCGCCCCTTGTCAGTACGTTGTGTGCTACCACTAGGTCTGCCCGGTACTCGGTCAACTTGGCCGCGCCTCTCTCGGCGAGTTCTCTACCGGAAGACGTCTCCGCCGCGAAGGCTACTACAATCTTAGGCCTCTTCGACACGGAGGCTATGACTTTCTCCGTGGGGACTAGAGTTAGAGTGAGCCTTTCGGTTCTCGACGTCGGTATTTTGGTCGGGCTCTTCTCCAGCGGCTTGTAATCCGCTGGCGCGGCCGCGAACACCGCCGCGTCGTATACGTGCTTCGCGGTAAGCTCCTTCACAATACTCGCCATGTCGCTTGTCTCCTCGGCGTAGTACTTGTTAACGTTGTACGGGGGCGGCAGGCTCATCCTCCCATAGACCAGGTCGACGACAGCGCCTCTGCAGGCCGCCTCCCTGGCCACTAGGACGCCCATTAGACCACTGCTAGGGTTAGTTATGACCCTAACCGGGTCTATCTTCTCGACCGTGGCGCCGGCTGTTACCAGGATTCTTCTACCTTCAAGGTCTGCCCCCCTATTCACGGCTGCCTCGACGCAGTGGACGAGATCCTGTAGCGGGGGGTACTTGGCCTTACCCTCTTCTATCATAGGTCTTACTATAACCGCGCCGTAGGACCTAAGGGTCTCTTCCACTCTCTTGTACTGCGGGGAGTTGTACAGCCTTAGGTTCATGGCCGGCACGAAAACCACTCGCTTTCCGTCCCCCATCATTGTGGCAGCGGTCAAGTGGAGCAGCTCGTCTAGGACTCCACTCGCTATCTTCCCCATCGTGTTTAGGGTGGCAGGGGCTATCACCATCGCATCACCCCACCTAGCCAAGTCTATGTGCTCCGTCCTCCCCGTAGACTCGATGAACGGCTCCCAGCCCGTGGCCCAGTAGACTAGGTCAGGCCCTATCAGCCTCGTGGAGGCCCTCGTCATGACCGCCCTGACGCTAGCGCCCAGCCTGATAAGCTCTCTCGCAAGGTCTATCGACCTGTAAACCGCGCTACTCGCCGTCAAGCCGAGAACGATCTTTTTCTCTCTTAGTGGCGTCACTTCCCTTGGCCTGATCTCTTCCGGCAAACTCAACGATGTCACCGTAAAATAGATTATTCGCCAGAACATATATAACGTCCTGGTGAACGGCTTGAAAACAGACGTCAAAAGGCCCAGCGCAGAAGAGATACTGGAAGAGGCCAAGAAGAGGCTGGCCGCCGAGGCGGCCGACTACACTATTAGGCCGGCGGTGAGGGAGGACATAAAGAGCGTCATCGAGATAAACATGGTGTCACTACCAGAGCACTACCCTGACGAGTTCTTCTACGAGCTGTACGAGCACTACGGTAAAGCCTTCTACGTCGCCGTAGACCCGAGCGGAAGGGTCGTGGGGTACATAATGAACAGAGTGGAGTGGAAGCCCGGTTTCTTCAAGCACTTCATCGTGAGGAGCGGTCACGTTGTCAGCATAGCGGTACTAAAGGAACACAGGGGCAGGAGTCTGGGCTTCGCCTTGATGGCGTACGGGATTTATAGTATGAAGACCGACTACAAGTGCGAGGAGACCTACCTCGAAGTCAGGGTCTCCAACCTGCCCGCGATAAACCTGTACAAGAAGCTGGGGTACGAAGTCGTCAAGGTGGCCAGGGGCTATTACCTAGACGGGGAAGACGCCTACGTGATGGCAAGGCCCCTATAGACGCCGTGACAGGTCTTAACAGGCATTACGTACCGTGTTTTCCAAAGCTCGGTGCGACAACCTGTTTATATTGACCTAAGGCCTATCATGGTGTCAGGGGGCGTGGATGCTCTTCCACCAGATCGGCGCCCTGCTAAGCGACGATATGGTGGGTAAGAGGGTTTGTCTGAGGGGTTGGATTTACCGTAGGAGCGTGGTCGGAGGGAAGGCTTTTGTCAGGGTGAGGGACTCGACAGGAATAATCCAAGTAGTAGTGGACGAGGCCGTCCTCGGCGAGGAGCTCGTCAAGACGTTAAAGGACATAGGATTGGAGGCTAGCGTTGAGGCGTGCGGCACTGTAATGAAGCAGCCCAGAGCGCCGACAGGGTACGAGGTTATGGCCGACTACTTCAGAATCTTGGGCTACAGCAGGGACTTCCCCATAAAGGGCGGGGAGGGGGTCGAGTACCTCCTAGACAACAGGCACCTCGTCATTAGGAGCCCGAAGTACACCGCGATATGGAAGATAAAGCACACGATACTCGACGCCGGTAGAGAGTGGTTTAAGAAGGACGGCTGGTGGGAGGTAACCCCACCCATACTCACAGCCTCAGCTTGCGAGGGCGGTGCCACTCTATTCCCGGTCCAGTACTTCGAAAAGCGGGCATATTTGAGCCAGAGCGCCCAACTGTACCTCGAGGTTATGATATTCAGCTTGGAGAAGGTCTGGAGCCTGACCCCGAGTTTCAGGGCCGAGCAGAGTAGGACTAGGCGCCACCTCGCAGAGTACTGGCACCTGGAGGCCGAAGCCGCGTGGTACGACATGAACGACATGATGAGAGTAGTAGAAAGTCTTGTCTCCCACATCGTCAACAGGGTTCTAGAGGAGAGGAGGAGAGAGCTGGACGCGCTCGGCAGGAAGGTGGACTCCCTGAAGACCGCTGTGGAGACTCCCTACCCTAGAATAAAGTACGACGAGGCGATCGAGATACTCCAGAAGAAGGGTGTGGATATAAAGTGGGGTAGCGACCTGGGCGCGGACGAAGAGAGGTTGCTCACGCAGGAGTTCGACAGACCGTTCTTCGTGACGCACTTCCCCAAAGAGGTCAAGAGCTTCTACATGAAGCTAGACCCGGAGAACCCGAGAGTCGTCCTAGGCTTCGACCTGCTGGCTCCCGAGGGCTACGGGGAGGTGGTCGGGGGTAGCCAGCGTGAAGACGACTACGACAAGCTGCTACAGAGGATAGTCGAGAACGGGTACAACGTGGACGACTACAAGTGGTATCTGGACCTGAGGAAGTACGGGAGCGTTGTCCACAGCGGTTTCGGGCTGGGGATCGAGAGGCTGCTGATGTGGATCGCCGGGCTCGAGCACATAAGGGACGCTATTCCGTTCCCGAGGTTCAGGGGTAGGATATACCCCTAGAGGTCGTCGGGCTAGTTTTATTTAACTACCCGTTGATTCTAGAGTGTGAGCCCGACAGGTGGTCGCTTGCTATCTAAGGGTAAAACGGAGAACATCGGCATCGTTGCGTCCCTGGTAGCTTTGTCCGTGATACTCCACTTATTCAACATACCCTTCCCCCCAGCACAGTACTTGCTATTCGACCTCACCGGCATACCCCTCGCCGTCTCGATGTTCTTCAGCCCCCGTCTCACCGTGATCGCAGGGTTACCTGTCTTCTACATAGGCCTCCTCCTGTACAGGCCCCAAGACCCGATAGGGCCGTTCATGAAGGTCGCTGCCGAAGGCTTCACTATATTGCCTTTCTACGTCCTCTACCAGAGGAAGTGGTTCGCGACGAAGGCGCGCGCCGCGTTGGCCACAGGCTTAGTAGTCACGTCACGCACGGCCAGCATGCTCGTGTTAAACCTCGCTATAGACCCCTTCTACTTCGTCCTGTTCAAGTGGGTCGAGAGCTACAGCCAGGGTCTCCAGCTAACCCTGATGGCCCTGCCATACGTCTGCGTCTTCAACGTTATCACAGCAGTTTACGTAACGTGGCTCTCGCTGCCGATCGTCAGGGAGCTCGAGAAAGTGGGTGTTTTACCCTATGTCAAAAGTTCTCAGGGTGAAGGGTCTTAGAGTCAGGTACCCCGGTGGAGACTGGGTTCTGAAGGGTCTCGACCTAGAGGTCGGTAAAGGAGAAGTCGCTCTAATAGTGGGAGGAACGGGCTCTGGCAAGACCACTTTTGTAAGGGCGATCACGTGCGTCGCGAGCAAACTCTACCACGCAGACGTAGAGGGCGTCGTCGAGATAGGAGGGGTCAAGCTGACAGACGAGAGCTGGGAGTACGTGAAGGACAGGATCAAGGTCGTCCCGCAAAACCCGAGAGCCGCGCTTGTCTACCCAGTCGTTTACGAGGACCTGGTGTCTTACGCGTACCAGGTCTACAAGTCGAAGTCTCTCGCCGAGAAGGCCATCTCTAACGTCAGCAAGGTGTTCAAGATCTCTCACCTCCTCGACAGGCACGTCGACCAGCTCTCGGGGGGAGAGCTGAGGAGGGTGAGCATCGCGAAGTCTATGATCTCAAGCCCCGACATCGTAGTACTCGACGAGCCGCTAATGTGGCTCGACGACAACGGTGTTCGGGAGGTTAGGAGCGCTATAGAGATACTCAAACTGTACGACGTCGCTGTCGTCGTGCTAGAACACCGTTTCAAGAGACTACTCGACCTGGCAGACAAGGTCCTGTTACTGAAGGACGGTGTTTTGAACCCGATGGACGGTGTGAATACAGGCGAAGACAGGGCAGGGGTAAGTATAACTCCCGAGAAGCCCACAGCCGGGGAGAGGGACGTACTGCTCGAGCTCAGAGACGTCTCGCTCCACGTAGGTTCCTTGAGTCTCAATAGAATTAGTTTAAAGGTCAAGAGAGGGGACAAGGTAGTAGTGTACGGCCTAAACGGGTCAGGTAAGACGACGCTGTTCAAGCTAATAGCGGGCGTGTTAAAGCCTGAGAAAGGGAAGGTCGTTAGAAGAGCTGAAACGCTCTACATACCCCAGGTACCCTACCTCTACTTCACGGAGGGGAGTCTCTCGGAGGAGGCTAGAGCCGTGGGGGCCGGCCACGCTCTGCCAGGTCTATACTCGGGGCGGGCTCTGTCCCTGGACAGGTCCCCTTTCACACTGTCGTGGGGTGAGGCTATCCGCTTTATCGTAGAGCTCTCTCTTAACTCGAGACACGAGCTACTGCTACTGGACGAGCCCTTCTCGGGCTTGACGTACCAAGATAGAGAGGAGATCGGACGGAGGTTGGCCGAGACGTCTAAGACCGTCATAGTCGCCGCCAGCAGTACCGAGCACCTCGTCTACCTCAAGGGCTTCAGGCTTGTAGAGCTGCGCGACGGCACTCTCACGGAAAGGGGGGTCGTAAGGTGAGAACTTGCTGAGGAGCTTTTCGGAGATTCTCAGATACGGTAAGAGCCTCGAGGCCTCTCTCGCCAGCCGCGTCGCTATGACCATGTCATTATTTGTCACCATAGTACTTGCCTCTCTCTCCCAACCCAAGCCGTCTAGCTGGCTTGTAGCCGCGGTAGTCGCGGTCGTGGAACTATCCATACTAAAGGTGGCGAGCGGCGTGAGGACGCTACTCAGGGCAGTCGCCGTGATAGGGCTCTTCGTGACTATCAGCCTGGTTATGAGGCTTGTCGGGATTTTCCTCTTCCACAACCCAGTTAGCGTCGAGTCCACGCTCTACTCGACCGTGCTACTGGTCGAGGCATTCCTGGCGATCAGCGTCTTTTTGCAGACGGTCAGGCCAGGAGAGCTCGTCTGGCTCGCTGACAAGGTCGGGTTAAAGAGGGCGGGTCGTATGCTAGCCCTGGTCATGACGCACATCGGTAGTATAGTCTCTGCCTACTCAGAGGTACTGGTTGTGGTGCGACTCAAGAAGACGAGGACCGTCCTAGCGCTCAGGCCTCTCTTGCTATACACAGTCGAGTACGGCATCCAGGTCAACGAAGCCGTCTACTTGTACGGCTTACCCGACCCCGTCCCCGACTTGGAGGGGCCGGTGGCAAAACGCGCACACGACCTGCCTGTCTTCCTGGTGTCCCTTATCACGCCCCTTACCGGGTTTCTACTCCTACACCTGCTCTAGGGGCTCGATCAGCGTTTAATCAGTTGATGAAACAATACCACAAGCTCAAAGTTGTGCCAAGATTATAAGCTATGACGTTCAAGTAAAGAAGTGAATAGGTGGTATAGTCTTGAAAAGAGAGAAGGTATTAGGACTTACAATTATTATAGTACTTGTGTACTCACTGGTAACATTCTTAACTGTATCCCCTGTACACGTAAGGGCACAGGAACCCGTGACCGTTGACGGCGTGGGCTTCGACTGGCCTTACACCTCATGCCACGCGCTCGACCCGGCCGGCGACC
>NZ_JBMFLY010000007.1:18664-28264 GCF_049970955.1 Thermogladius sp.
GTGGGCTTCGACTGGCCTTACACCTCATGCCACGCGCTCGACCCGGCCGGCGACCTCTTAGACGGTGTACCCGACTGGTCTACTAGCAGAGACCTACTTGCGTGGTACTACTTGGTGGGCACGTCGTACGTCTTCATGAGGCTCGACTTCCTAGACTTATCTTACGGGGCCGAGACGGCTAGTTACGGGAGCGTCAACGACGCGCTCAACATATACATCATGATAGGCTGGGCCGGTGCCCCGGGCTACCAGGCGTGGGTGCCAGACTTCGTCCAGTACCAGGGCTACGGGATCCACCTCCCGGACTACAACTGGGTCCTGGCGATCGCTATATACGACTCGACCCACTACACGGTCTACGACTACAACTGGAACAAGGTGTTGGTTAACTCAGGGTTGAGCGTGGCCTTCAATAGCCAGTGGGACCTCGTGGAGATCGCGATTCCAACGAGCCTATTAGCCCAGTACGGCTGGACCTCGACTACCAGGGTGTGGGCCAAGGTCGCCACTGTGGTGGTTTACAACGGAGTGAGCAAGGTCTCCGACGTAATGCCCAACACTATAAGCGTCGGGAGCGGTAGGGCGGAGTGGAGCGGTGCTGTCTTCAGCGACCAGTACTGCGGCACCGCCAAGGTGGTCGTCGTTCACCACGGCAACCAGCACCTGACCGACAACAGGGCCCTGAACAACCCGTCCAGCATCAACAGCTACGGCTACATCTTGTACGTCCACGACTACTTGACCAACAGGACCGGCCGCAGGATACCCGTGACCATACACATGAGCGGGACGCTCATGGCCAGCTTCTTGTGGTGGGACCCGGGCTTCATTAGCTACATCAAAAACCTGATCTCGAGAGGAGTGGTGGTTCCCATAGGCGGAGTGTGGGCTGAGCACATAACCGCCTACTTCTACGACAACTTCAACGACCCCTCCGCGAACTTCACCAAGTGGTACATCCAGCAGGTGTTCGGGTACACCCCGCTGACGGCGTGGGTGCCCGAGAGGACGTGGGACGACGAGAGGACGGGTATCGCCTACACTCTCAGCAAGTACTACTACGCTGTGATCTTGGACGGCAACACGCACCACGACGATTGGAGCCCCAGCACCAACAAGTACAAGCCCCACCAGTACGACACCACGAAGACGGCGGGTAGAACACTGTACGTCCTGTTCATAGACTGGGACACCCAGCAGCTACTACTCTCGAACACGGACGGTGGGCTGAACATCGACCTGAGGAGGAAGTACATCTGGGCCGCGACCAACAGCGACCAGCAGATGATATTCGTGTACGCCGACGACTGGGAGAAGGCCGCGGGCATAGCGGGGTGGGACCCCTACAACCCTGGCAGGTATAACAACAGCCTGACCTGGATAGCCATGCACCCGTGGATCCAGGTCGTGACAACAGACGACGTAGTCAACTGGTTGAGAAACGGCTACTGGACCCCTGTCACGGGCTTCTACTGTGGTTACGACACCTACGCATACCTAAAGACGTGGGTGCACGACTACCCCTACGACTACAGGAGGGCCTACGACGGCTGGTACTGGGGTACCTCGACCGAGAAGAGCTTCGCGTGGTATGGTAGCGGGCAGACCTCCCCCAACTACGTGCTACCCGACACTATCATGCCCTTCGGGGACGTTTTCGGCAAGACCAGCTTCAACGGGTCGCCGAACAACACCGTGATCTACAGGCTACTGGCACCAGGAGGGCTGTTCGACTCCACCCCCAAGAACGAGCTGTGGTGGCTCGCGCTAGCTGTAGCTAACGCCATGCTGTACGAGACGGCCTGGCACGACGGGGGCGACTGGGACAAAGACGGCATGTACGACGTAGCGGGCTGGGGCCTGAACGTGTGGAACCACCTGCGGCTCGTCAACGTCCTTCTGCAGGCAGCTAAGTGGCTGGACTCGACCAGGAAAGGCCTGGTAACCCAGGCCTCCTACATGATCGGCGACTTCGACTGGGACGGGAGGAACGAGACGATTATATACAACCCGTACATCTTCGCCTTCATAGACGACAAGGGCGGCGCCGCGCCCTACGTGTTCATGTACAACAAGACCAGTAACAAGGTCTTCATGGGGGTAGGTGCCCCCGCAGTCTACTGGGGTACCTGGAGCGACATGTGGTACGGTGACAGCCATGTCGGGCTGTTCGCCGACGACTACTTCGCGGCGACCGGGAAGAACTACTACAACACCAGGTACACGATCGCGTACGCTTACTACGACTCCGTTAACGGGAGAGTCGTGGTCAGGCTCAACGCCCCCGACCTCGACGGCGACGGCTACCCCGACTTCTACAAGTACTACGTCTTGTACAACACTGCTAACTACATATACGTGGACTACCTTGGAGTCAAGAAGAACGGGACTCTGTACACGGCTATAGGCTACTCCGTGGACTTCTTCAACAACCTCTTATACGGTAACTCTCTAAGGCAGGTCAACTCCCCGACCTCCACTTACACGTTCGGGTACAAGAACCTCAGGACGGGGGCGTACGTATATGTTACGCCAATACAGGGGATGACCTGGACCGGCTCGCAAGACCTCGTCAAGTACACGATGCAGTACAGGGCGAAGATCGCCGTGTCTGTTAACACGGCTGTCTGGGCTTACGCAAAGGTCACCCTGGGATACAACTGATTTTTCCCCAAACCCTGTACACCTCCACTCGGCATTACGTCGGCTTAGCACACCGACTTTGAGAGGGGCCAAGCGTAGCTCAGACACAGCACTGCGTTGAGACACCAACGGGGGGTATGTTACACGTCTACCGGTCCTTTCGGCTACTACTATCCAAAGCCGGGCTTCTACGCCCCGACCAGCGTTTATTAGTCCCCCCTCGGGAAATCTGTTATTAAAAGAGTGTGGGACTTTGAAACCGCTTGTTCTAGGGGGCAGAAACGGGGACTACCTCGCAGTGGAGATAGCCTCGCTAAAAGGCTTTGAACTGGGGACTGTGGAGGTAAAGAAGTTCCCCGACGGCGAGACCTACATACGTGTACTGAGCGACGTGCAGGGGAGGGACGTGGTCTACGTCAACTCGCTTCAGAGGGAGCCCAACGAGGCTATTATCGAGACCCTCTACACACTCGACACCCTCAGAGACCTGGGGGCGCGGAGGGTCGTCGCCGTCATCCCCTACATGAGCTACGCCCGGCAGGACAGCAGGTTCAACCCAGGCGAGGCGGTGAGCATACAGATCCTTGCCAAGCTGTTCAAAACGGTCAGCGTCGACCACATCGTGACCGTGGACATGCACCTCCACAGGATTAGCGACCCGAGCTCTCTGTTCGGAGCCAACTTCCACAACATAACCGGTGTCAGGGAGTTGGGCAAGTACTTGAAGAAACACTACTCCCTGACAAACGCCGTGGTGATAGGCCCGGACGAGGAGGCGGAGCAGTGGGCGAAGGTGATGGCGGAGGAGCTCGGCGGCCTGGAGTACAGCGTGTTGGAGAAGACCAGGCTGACAGCCGAAAAGGTCGTAGTAGAGGCGAGGGGGGTTAAAGTCGAGGGTAAGGACGTGGTGATAGTCGACGACATAATCAGCACTGGAGGGACGATCGTCGAAGCCGTCAAAGCCCTCAGAAGCCTAGGGGCTAGAGACTTCTACGTCGCAGCCGTCCACCCTCTCCTGGTAGGAGACGCCTACAGCAAGTTGATGAGACTCGGCCTAAAAGAGCTCGTGGGCACGAACACCGTTCTAAGCCCTATCAGCAGGGTCAGCATAGCACCCGCTATCGTTGAGGCCCTGGACAGGATCCTCTAGAGATTTTTTACTCCCCAGGTCGACAACCCTACTGGCAACCCCCGCCAGCTCTGGAGGGGGCTCGTGCGAGGCCAGGAGCACGCCGGAACCGCTCCTCACAGCCTCCTTAACGACACACGCGACTCTCTCCCGCGCCCTACGCGAGAGCCCTTCAAAGGGCTCGTCTAGTAGGAGTATCTTAGGCCTGTACGAGATGACGGAGGCGAGGGCGACCAACTTCTTCTCGCCGTAGCTGAGCTCTTGAACCCTCCTGTTCAAGAACGTCTCCGGCAGCCCAACGGTCCTGATCGAGTCTCTGGCCACCTTGTCGATCCAGCTCTTGTCCCTGCTGAGCTGCCTTGGTACAAACGTGACCTCGTCGTAGACGGTTGGGTTGAACAACATGACCTCCGGGTTCTGGAACAGAAGCCCGATGTGCCTCCTAGCCTCGGGTAGCTGCTTTTTCAGCGGCCTGCCCTCGAACTCGACGGACCCCTTCTGCGGCTCGAGGAGGCCGGCCGCGATCAATAGCACAGTGGTCTTACCCGAGCCGTTTGGGCCCGTCAACAACACTAACTCGCCACCGCCCACTTCGAGGCTGAAGTCTTCGAGGACGTAGGTCTTCGAACCCGGGTACTTGAACCAGACGCCGGACAGCCTCAGCAATTCTCAACACACCTGGACTCGTACGCCTTGACCAGGTCTCTTGATACCACTGTGAACTTCCCTATTATGTCCGCGATCGTCATGGCTAGGGCTCTCCAAAGGGTAGACCTCGCCCTCGACACGACCCTCGACTCGCGTGCAGCTAGGTAGTCCGCAAAGACTACCGTGAGGTGCCTGGTGTTGAGTAAGAAGAAGTCGACCTTGCTAACATACCTGCTGAGTACTCTACTACCTCGGAGGCTCGCCGATATGCTGGCCCAGCCAAACCCTGTGAGGGAGACTATTAATGGCATCGGAGACAGCGCGACGCGAGCCACGAAAAACGCGAAAACCTGCGTCCGCGACTCCACTGGCACGGGGTACTTAAGCGCATCAAACCCCGTGAAAAGAATGGGTACACCGGGTACCAGCGCCAATAGCAGCGTTATAGAGGTTATACTCAGCAAAGGCTTCAGCCTGGGCCTCAGTACAATACCCCACGTGATGGAGTAGAGACCACTTGCTATCCAGAGAACGGGCGAGTTGAGGACGGCCGACGTGAAGGAGAGTGCCAGGGACATTAAGAAAAAAGCTCCCGGGTGAGGGAAAGACTTGTCCGTGCCCGCGTACGCCTCGTCGAGAACCCTCGACGCGGCTTTCAAGAACTCGGATAGCAAGCTCACGCTACTTCTTCCTCTCTGCTACTTTACGTAGCAGCAGCCCTATAGAGTAGATCAAGGCGACTCCGAGTACTCCGGAGACTATGTAACCAAGCCATTCGGGCAGGCCTGGTACTGTGTAGTCCTTTAGGAAGGTCCAGTTGATCTCGTCAGAGATGTCTGTCAAGTTCAGTTTTTCGCCCGCGATGTCCAGGGGTTCGTGGTACCCCACCATGTTAGCCAGGTAAACACCGAATACCGGCGATAACAGCAATAGCACTACCAGTAGTACTACCGATTTCTTCACGACTTGATCACCTCGGGGTGCCTGAGTTTCAGGTAGTAGACGACCAGCCCTGTTATAACCCCCTCGACAACCCCCAGGGCAGCGTGCCAGCCGCCCATTATCGGTACGGTTATGAATACGCCGTAGGGGAACGACGGTGAGAGCCCGATCTCCACACCGCAGGCAATACCCGCGAGCGTCAGGCCGAGCCAGCCGCCTATAAGCCCTCCGACGAACCCGGACTCGGCGTCGCCTAGCCTCGGCGAGAGGGCCTTGTACGCTAGCCTGTAGGCCAGGTAGCCGGCCCAAACGTCTATTATAGCCATGTTGATGACGTTGGCTCCCAAGGCAGTTATACCACCATCGTGGAAGACAAGGCACTGGACTAGGAGAACTATTGCGATGACCAGGCTGCCTTTGAAAGGCCCGAGAATAATACCGGCTAGGGCCCCTCCAACGAAGTGGAGGCTGGTACCTCCTGGTATGGGCCAGTTCAGCATCTGCGCGACGAAGATGAGCGCTGCCAACGCCGTCGCCTCGGAGACCTCGCTGGGGGAGAGCCTGAGCTTTTTGAGCTTGGTGGAAGCGATGAAGTATATGCCCGCTAACGCGTAAGTCGCTAGACTAGACCACAAGTCCAAGTAGCCGTCGGGTATGTGCATCCGAGTGCACCAAATAACGGGATTGAGTGCACCTTTAAAAACGGTGCGGTAAGTAGACCTAACAGTCTTCTTCTCGGACAGGCCTCACTACTACACGGGGGAGTCCGCCCCCTCCCGCGCTTTGTGGACTAAGGGAGAGGGGGCGGTCGAGTCCGCGAGATCGCCGCGCCACCCGTCTCCACGTGGTATGAGGGCCGGGTACGTTTTTGTAGCCGCGAGCGCTGGAGGGCTGGTCCAAGCCGACTTGCACTATGTTGCGGGCGGGGGGCTGCTAGTACCTCGTCTCGACCCCGAACTTCAAGAAGTGCTTCTCGACAAGCCTTGAAGCCAGGAGTGATAGGAGTAGGTATGATATGACGGCCGGTATACTCATTGACACGAGTAGGCTAGTAGAGATCGTGTTAGACCCGAAGGAGGCCCTGAGCAGCTCCACCGCCACGAGGCCCGGGACTAGGAGTGCCATGTACTGTTCAGGCAGGTATCTTGGGGGTAAAAAGAGGACTACTACGAACAATATTTGGATGACCTGGCTCACGGCCCTCGCAAGCGGGTTTTTCAAGTAGAGCAGGCCGATCAACGAGGCCATTAGTAGGTCCGAGGCCATTAAGACGGGTATAGACAGTGCGAAGAGCGCCGCATTCAGCCTGAACAGCCACGTGGGTGCTATACCTAGGTACCATGATAGCAGGAGGGCTGAGAGCAGGAACGGCGCGAAGCCGACTACCAGGAAGTCGAAGGGGAAGGTGGCAGCCGCGTATTTCCATAGCGTGATGTTTGCCAGTCTTAGGTCGTCTAGCTCCCCGCCCTCGCTCAACCACGTGACGTACTCCTGGCTCTGCCCTATACTCAACAGCACGATGTTCACCCCGATAACGGGAGGGGTCAAATAGAGCAATGCTGAAAGCGGGTCGCCACTAAAGAGCACGGAGGGTGCCAAGAACAACGTCATCCAGAGGAGCGCGTTTAGCGTGGAAGACAGGTAGCTCGTCAAGTGCATCCTAAACATCCCGTAGCCCACTAGCAGAGACCTTCTAACTTCTCTGACGAGGCTCATTTCCTGACAACCCTGTCCACTCTATTTATCGCGAGAACGGAGACCGTCACGTAGAGTGCGTAGATGGCAGTTAGGAAGAGCAGGTACTGGGCTATCCTCGACTCGTCGAAGAGCAGCGTGATCCACTGTAGTGCCTCGACAACAAAAGGCACCGGCGTGATGTAGCCTACGACTCTCAAAGCCAGCGGTATCATGCGGACAGGTATGTAGACACCGCTCGAGGCGAGTATGACCGGCGGTAACAGCTGCGCTATAGACCACGGCCTTCTGACGTCGACAAAGTATATCACTGACAGCCCGACTATGCTAGCCAGAAGACCGAGCGTCACCCCGGCGGGGACAAGTACCATAACCACCACGAGGTACGTGATCAGTCCACTGGCCCCTTTCAACGCCCCGAGAACTGGGAGGAGGTATATCGAGGATAGCAGGGTGTTCACGATGGACCTCACCACGGCGTTGACCACGATGTATTGCGTCAGACCAGTGGCCTCAAAGATCAGCACCGTAGACTCCGCGATCTTGAACTCGTAGTAGAGGGTGCCCACCATGTCTCCAATGATTATCGCGACGACGCCCAGCAGCGCCGACAAGACCATCGAGAATACGAGCAGGTCTGTGAAGGCCGGCCTTACCCCGAAAAGCTCCCCCGCCTTCGATACCACGCTCTGCGAACCGTAGATGTAAGCGGGCGTCAATAACACGCCGACGGCGAAGCCGACCTGGGTCAACCACAGACCGAGGTAGTCGGAGAAGTACCTCTTAAACCACAAAGCCTCCCTGTATACCGTGGCTTTAAAGAGGTTCAGGACCGTGGCCGGTCGCCCCCGACTACCGCTAGGTATGCGTCCTCCAACGACGGCTCTGCGATAGAGAAGTCGATCAGTGGACGGGGGTCCTCGCTGAGGATCCTCGTAATGGTCTCCATAATCTTATCTCTCGGGTCTCTAACGTAGACCCTGACGGCCACTTCCCCGCTACTCCTCGAGACCTCCGTCCTAGCCACCTGCAGGCTCGACTCTATGTGGGCAAGGTACTTGCCAGAGCCCTCTTCGCGGAGTTTTAGGTACAGGATGTTGACGAGGCCCAGCGACCTCTTCAAGTCCTGGATACCGCCTTGAGCGACGACGACTCCCCTGTTTATTATTGTAACCTCGTCGGCTATCTCCTCGATCTCTCTCATGTTGTGCCCCGTGACCAGTATCGTCTTCCCCGCCCTCGCCGACTTGACCAGCATATTCCTGACCTCCATAGCGCTGGGCACGTCCAGGCCTAGTGTGGGCTCGTCCAGCAGCAAGACTTCCGGGTCTGTGTACAGCGCCTTCGCCAGGCTCAGCTTAGCCCTCATACCCAGGCTGTACGAGAAATAGGGTTTCTTGAAAGCGCTCTGCTCATCTAAGCCGACCAGCTCGATCACCTCTCTCGCCCTCTTTCGCGCTTCCTCCATCGAGAAACCCTTCAATAGACCGTAGAAGACGAGGTTCTGGAAGCCCGTGAGAGACCCGTAGAACCCCTTACTCACGTCTAGGACTACCCCGATGATCTCCCTTACCCGACTAGCCTCCTTAACGGCGTCGTACCCACCCACGTATACAGCCCCGCTGTCAGGGGCTAGAAGGGTGGCTACGATCTTGATTAACGTTGTTTTGCCTGCCCCGTTGGGGCCTAGTAGAGCGTGAATCGTGCCTTTGCGAACCCTGACGGTAACCCCTTTCAACGCCTCGACAACCGCCCTACTCCGCAACCCCACTCTCGGGCGGTAGGTCTTCCTCACGTCGAGGACTTCAATAGCGTACTTAAGCATAAGGTGCTCCGAGAAGGGGTTATCGACCGAGCGAGTTAAATACATAGCTCACAGAATGTGAGCCTAGACAAGGGTATGTTGCTACGTTTGATGGATGGGAATTATGTGGGGTGTTTGCCTAAACGGGTAAGGTTTTTAAGCCGCCGCGTAAGTAGTCTCTCTAAACGCTTAACGAGGTGAAACGTAGTGCACCCTATGTGTGTGATCGTGAAGCCGTAGTCAAGTCTCCCGGTTCTATAGCAAACCTGGGCCCCGGGTTCGACGTACTCGCCGTGGCGTTGTCGGGTCTACACGACCTAGTCCGCGTCAAGGTCTCGCCGGGTAGCGGTGTAGTGCGGGTATACTCGGACGTACCGGTGCTCGCCGGCAGTAGCAACAACGCCTACGCTGTCGCCGTGAAGTCCCTCGAGAAGTTCAAGTGGCTCAGTTCATGCGACATCGAGATCTACGTGAGGAAGGGCGTCCCCGTCTCAGTCGGCCTGGGGAGCTCTGGCGCCACGGCGGCCGGAGCCGCGTTCGCGCTGTCTCTCATCGCTGGCTCTGTAGACGAGGAGACGGTACTGGGGCTAGCCGGTGAAGGAGAGAGGTTTGTCTCGGGGGTAGCCCATTACGACAACGTGGCAGCTAGCCTGCTGGGGGGTGTCGTTATAGTCGATACGAAGTACAAGAAGGCATACAAAATCGAGGTTCCGAGAGAGATACACGTAGGTGTGGTTAT
>NZ_JBMFLY010000008.1:0-28203 GCF_049970955.1 Thermogladius sp.
GACTGACCAGGACGCCGGAACTTCTACGAGCTGGTTAAGTAATCGATCGACTGGTCTAGGTCGTCGCCCTCTATAGTTATCGTAATTGGGCCTAGGGGGGACTCCTTCGGGGTGTCTATTAGTGATATCCTGCCAACATACGCTGCTTGTTTGTGTAGCATGAGGCTTGTCGTATTCCCCCTCCTGTTCTTGACGAGGTAGCTCCTCAGAGCAGGCTCTATCCCCTCAGCCCTCGCCCTGTCCCGCAGAGCACGCAGGGATTCGATGCTGTCCGAAACCCCTCTCACTATGAACCAGCCCTCTCTTACCTCTAGAACCACTAAATCCCCCGCGAAGAAGTTCTGAACCGCCTTCTTGACCTTCTCTACGCTTTCAGTCGGACGTACTTCGGCCTCCACTGTTACCCTTGGCATCCGAGACCACCTTGCTTAGTATCTTCTTAGCCTCCTTATACGCCTCCTCGAAACTCCCCTCGTTGACTATGAGGTAGTCGGCTAGGGCTATAACCGAGCCGATCCCGAAGCTCAGCTCAAGGGAGTCCCTGGCGTTAAACTCCTCTATACTCTTGGGGTCCCCTGGCCTGTTTCTTTTAAGGAGTCTCTTAAACCTGGTTTTCGGGGAGGCGTGTACGGCTACTATCACCGTATCACCTACTCTTCTGAAGGCCTCAACCTCGACCAGGCTTCTAACACCGTCTACGACTACGACCTCGCTCTTCCTCGGGAGTCTCTCTATGGTCTTGAGCGCGATGTAGTCGTCTCCGTGCTCTCTTCTGAGCTCCGAAGAAGTCTTCAGCATGAGTTCGGGGGTGATAACCCCGTACCTTCTCAAGGTCTCTTCTCTAACAATGTCGCCCATGCTGACAACCGGCAGGCCCATCTCCTCTGCCGCTTTCACAACTATACTCTTCCCTGCTCCAGGCATTCCGGTCAAGAGTACCAGTATCATCTCAGACCACGTGGTAAAAGCCTATTAATCGAATATATCAAACCTTGTATTTATCTAGAGTTACACGGCGAAGGTGTCGCTGACGTGCCGTTACACAGGATATTCATAGCTGTCGACATAAGCGATAAGCAGGTGCTCGCTAACCTAGTGAAGTACATTAGAGAGATCGTGTCAACAGGGGCTGACGTCAAACCCGTCGAGGAGGAGAACTTGCACATCACGATAAGGTTTATAGGTGAAGTGGACGACCAGGTCGTATCTCGTGTATGCGACATCGTGAAAAGCCTAAGGCACCAGGTTTTCCCTGTACATGTTAGCGGTGTAGGCGCCTTCCCCTCGGTTGATAGACCTAGGGTCGTATGGGCCGGGGTATCAGAGGGCACGAGCGAGCTAGCCAAAATACACGACTTCTACGAGGAGAAGCTAAGAAAGCTAGGTATTCAGCCGGACAGGGAGGAGTACATCCCCCACGTAACTCTCGCGAGGGTTAAGAGTAATAGAGGTATAAGTGAGCTCGTCAGGCTGATAAAGGCCTCTACCGGTGTCGACTTCGGGAGTTTCACAGCGGACAGGGTCGTGTTAAAGGAGAGCTTCCTCACACCAAGGGGGCCGATATATAAAGACGTGTGCGAGGTCGAGCTGCTGAAGTGACAGACCTCGAGACTCTGCTGAAGAGCGTATTGGACGAGATCACCCCGACGCCCGACGAGAGAGAGAAGATCAGAAGAGTTTACGAGGTCATCAAGAACAGGTTAGAAGAGCACCTAAGAAGGAACAACGTCTCGGCCGAGGTCACCCTCCAGGGTAGCGTGGCGCACGACACCTGGCTCAGGGGGGATCGAGACATCGACGTCTTCGTCTTGTACCCCGAGGACTGGTCTGTCGCGGACGTGAAGACCAAGGGCTTCGAACTAATCAAGGAGGCTGTAAGAGACGTCGGCAGGGTCGAGATAAGGTACGCCGAGCACCCCTATATTAGATTATTCGTGGATGACGTCGAGGCAGACATAGTCCCGGCCTACAAGTTGAGTTCCCCGTCTCGAATAAGGACGGCCGTGGATAGGACACCCTTCCACACGGAGTTTGTGAACTCCCATCTAAAGGGCGGTTTAAACAACGACGTGAGGCTACTCAAGAAATTTATGAAGGGTATCGGCTCGTACGGGGCCGAGATAAAGACGAAGGGGTTTTCAGGTTACGCTGTGGAGCTACTAGTGATAGCCTATGGGGGTTTCCTAAACGTACTGCGCGCGGCATCCGAGTGGAGGCCTCCGGTATATGTGAACACGCTGGGCGAGGAGGGGTTGTTCAGGAGAGCCGTGGAGATACTCACGAAGAAGTACCCTGACAGCGTTATCTACATGCCAGACCCCGTGGACCACGGAAGGAACGTCACCGCGGCCGTGAGCTTCGAGAAGCTGGCGAGGTTCATACTGGCTTCGAAGTGCTTCCTGAGACGCCCGAGTAAGACCTTCTTCGAAAACCGTGTAGAGTACGACGTCGAGGCTCTCGAGAGGTCGCTGGGCAGTAGGTGTATCGTTGTAGTCGAGGTCGAGTCTGAAAAACCGCTTCCACCCGAGGTTGTATGGGGCGAAGTCGACAGGGTTAGAGACCGCTGTGTAAAACTACTGTCTGGGCACGACTTCGTAGTCTACCACTCGTCGGCCTGGACGGACGACTCCAGGAAAGGGGTCATAGTGGTAGAGCTCGACGAGTGCGTTAAACCTGCGTATAAGTTGTACGAGGGACCGCCCTTCTCCGAGCTCGACAGAGTTTCAGACTTTATCTCGAAGCACATTGGTAAGTCCGTTAAGTTGTGGTTGGATAGGGATGGCAGGCTGATGTCGATTTCCAAAAGACCTGTTCTACGGGCTGTCGAACTACTAGAGAGTAAACAGCGCGAATACCTTGTATCACCCCACTTCAAGTCTAGCAGGCCCGTCATCTACGAGCTCACACTTACTAAGCTCAGGGAGATAACCTCCAAGTACGGTGAAGAGTTCCTGCGGGCAACGCTGGGGAAGGTCGAGTCTTGGCTTCTCGAGTGCATGAGTTAGATAAGCAGGACACTTACGTCTCTAGAGTACTGTGCTTCCCTAAACCGAGTTGCGCCGAGCTAAGCTCTCGCGTCTCGAGACTGGTGAGGGCGGGCTTTCTAGGCGTAGTCGAAGAGGGCACACCCTTCCAGGGGATCAGGATATTGGGAAAAGGTTACACCTCAGTAGTTGTACTAGCACTACACGCTGTACACGGACTGGGCGCTCTAAAGGTAAGGAGGCTGGATAGCCGCAGGGCAAGTCTCGCCACAGAAGGGGAGCTCCTCTCCTATGCGAGCTCGCTCGGAGTCGCGCCACGAGTGTACTACTACGATGACGACTACGTTTTCATGGAGTACCTCGACTCGAGCAGATGCGCCCCCTTCGAAGAGGACCTGGCTAGGCTGATCGCGAGAGGGGACGTCGAGGGGGTAAGGAGAGCATTGTCGAGAGTGATCGACGCTCTATTCCTCCTCGACAAGCACGGCTTATATCATAGAGAGCTAAACAGGCCTGGCTCGCACATTATGGTGTGCGATAGTGGCGTGAAGGTACTGGACTGGGAGTCCGCGAGCCGTAGCGGTAAGCCCTCTAATCTAACACAGCTCGTCTCGTACCTCCTCTACAGGTTCAAGTACTCCGACCAGCTCAAGAGGGCGCTCGACATAAAAGAGGAGGCTGTGCTGGAGAAGCTCAGGGCGTACAAGAACTCTGTGAACGAAGAAAACCTGATTAACGTCAAGCGCTGCCTTGGGCTGGTACAGCTATAGTACTGGCAGAGACACTTGTAGGTATTCTGGCCAGCTTGAGGCTGTAGAGCCTAGGCCTGATCGTGATGTCCTTCACTGTGGGAATCCTCAGCTCGTTGTGGCAGTGGGGGCATACGCCGCCGTAAAGGTTGTAGACCTCCTGAGGAGTGGGGATACCGTAGTAGTCCTGCCCCACATATTTGAACTCGAAAATGACCTCACCACAGTGGCTGCACACGTACTTGATTGGCATCAGAATACACCGAAGTATAATAAGCGGGTAATACCGCGGTATAAGGAGTAGGTACATATTAATTTACTCTCGTGTTTAAACCATTCCCGTGGCTATCCATGAAGTAGTATTCGAGTTTTTAAATAAGCTGTGTAATGTAGTAAAAGCCGTCTCCTTTAAATCCCGAAGCAGTAAGGCGAAACTAATTTAGAGCTGACGAGTTGAACGGCTAGAGTATAAGGGTCATGTAGTCTCTTGCCACGACCAACTTCTTGAAGAACCTGTACGCGTCAACAAAAATCGCGGTCTCGTCCTTGTACCTAGAGCTAAGGTGTGTGAGCACTAGCAACCCTACATCGGCCTCTCTAGCGGCTAAAGCAGCGTCCCTTGCTGTAGAGTGCCCTTGCTTCAGTGCCTCCTCCGAGTACTCGCTCGCGAATGTAGCCTCGTGTATTAGGATGCTTGCGTTCTTCGAGTACTCCACTATGCTGGGGCAAGGCCTGGTATCGCCTGTGTAGCTCACAGTCTTGTCCCCGACTCTGACCAAGTAGCCGTGGGCTTCTACGGTGTGGCACACCGGGTATGGGGTTACCTCGAGGTCGTCCTCCTTGTACACTTCTCCTGTTTTGCCAACCACGATGTTGATCTTGAAGCCCACTTTCTCCAACATATTCTCGAGGACTCCACTAATCAGGTGTGCTACCTGCTCTGGTGCCACCACGTTTAGCTCGCTATCCCTCCCCAGCAGGTTCATTGACTGTATTAAGCCGAAGAGGCCGAGGTAGTGGTCTCCGTGACCGTGCGTTATGAAGACGGTCTTGACCTTGAGTGGGCTGAGCCCTGCTTTGAAAAGCCTGTGTTGGCAGCCCTCACCTGCGTCTAGCAGGTAGATCGACGAGTTTACTTTGAGGGCTACGCAGGGTAGACCCCTATTGATGGGTATGGCCGCCCCCGTGCCGAGGAAAACAATCCTACTGTTCAAACCGGTACGACCACGTATATTACTCGGGCTAGACTACTGTGAACGTACATATAGTGTTTACTCTTTATTAAACCACCTACACGCGTGACTATGTCGTCTACTTCGAGCTCGGCCTCCGCTGGGACCATGAACACGACCCTCCCCCACTTAACCACACTCTCGAGAGACCTGGATAGGAAGTTCTCGAGGAGCTCCCGTAGTTCAACCCCCCTAGTGCTAGCCCCTCTACCGTAGGGCGGGTCGGTGACAACGGCGTCGATGTTCGCGAAGGAGGCGCGAGTCCCGTCCGACAAAACGGGTATAGAAGGGTTCTTGTTGTGCCTCAGGTTCCTCGCGAGGCCGTTTATAATACTCCAGTCTATGTCCAACCCTATTCCGACCACCCCGATCGAGCGCGCCTCCAGGATTATCGTCCCTGTTCCGGCGAAGGGGTCGAGTAGGACCCCGCCCTCTTTGACCGCTGAGAGGTTTATTAGAGTTCTCGCGAGTGACGGAGTGATGGCGAAACTCCTGTCGAAGACCTTTGTATAGAGCGGTCTGCGTTTAGCCCTGAATAGCGTCCTACCCACTACGACAACCCCGCCCGAGAAAATGAGCCTTAGAGAGGGACCCCGACGGTACTTGGTTGTTAGCCCGGTTTTCTCCTCTAACACCCCCTCTAGCCTCTTCAGCTCCTCGTCCTCCAAGTAACCGTGGAGCTGTGTTACGTGGATCCACTCGAAGCCCTTCGCTAGGTCCCTCAGCTTACTGGCTAGTAAATTCACGTCCTCCCAGCCGGATAGAGGTTCGAAGTCGTATACTTGGCCGACCTCCCGAACATTGCTGGCTCTCTCAGCAACCTTTGCCCACGCATTCTCATTCGAGTGTCTCACCACGCATATCAGCGGCCAGCAGAAGACGCTGTGTCCACCGTCGTAGAGTTCCAGGAGAGTCTTGAGCTCGCTTTCAGAGACGTCCTCGTTCTCGCCCGACAAGATGTAGTAGAGAGTACTCATCTCTCTAAACAAACCTCTCTCAGGAGGCCGCTAATTCTCTCCACAACGCTTACGTAAAGGATGCTCGGGCTGTTGTGAGTGACTCCCAAAGTGTCTGCGAGTATTATTTTAGAGAACCCGGCCTCTTCTATTTTCCTCATGGCTCCCCCGACCAGCAGGCCGTGCGTGGCTGCCACGACGATCCTGCGGGCTCCTTGCGAGCGCAGGAACTTAGCGGCCTCCGCCAACGTCCCGCCGGTACTTATTATGTCGTCTACGATCACCACGTCTCTCCCCGCCACGCTCACGCTCTTCGGCTTCACGGTGACTTCACCGGTCACTCTGTCTCTCTCTTTTATCAAGTAGTCGAACTCTAGGTTCAGCTTGCTGGCAGCAAAACCGGCTCTCTCCAAGGCCCCCTTGTCCGGGGCCATGACAATGGGGTCGTTGACGTACTTCAAAGCCTGGGCTACTAGCATGTCGGATACGAGTATATTGGTCCAAGGCCTATTCTCGAGAACGCTTGGGTTGTGTACATCGACTACCAGACCCCGTTTTATTGTTCTCGTTAACACCTCTAGGACTACTTCCGCTGAAACGGGCTCTCCTTGGAGAAACACCTTGTCTTGCCTCATGTACGGGAGATATGGTGCGACGAGAACAACGTTTTTCCCGCCCGCCTTGTGAACCGCGTTTAATAGCAGGAGTGTCTCGACTAGAGCTGTGTCCTGGTTCGGGTACATAGTGTTTGCTACTGCGACGCAGGTTGAGCCGAGGTCGGGCGGCACGTCTCTGAGCCTCACGTAAAGCTCTCCGTCGGGGAAGACTTTCTTCTCGACTTCGACCACTTCTGCCCCGAGGCGCTTAGCCAGCTCCATCGACTGCCTTGTGAAGTTGGATCCCGGTACGATCAGCAAAGAGGTCTCACCAAGAGAGGAATAGAGCACGGGAATAATAAATCGTAACCACACGTTTATGAGACTCTCTAATCAATACACATTGAAGGGTGTTTAGGTGTATTTGCTTGAGAGACCTGGTGTAAGAGAGGCGATGTTTTACCAGCGCCTCGATGGAGGGCGTGTCAAGTGTAATCTTTGCCACAAGAGGTGCGTGATAGTACCCGGGGCGTACGGGGCCTGCGGCGTCAGGTATAACAAGGACGGTGTTCTGTACACGCTAGTCTACGGTCTACTGACAGCCGCCAACCCTGATCCAATAGAGAAGAAGCCCCTAATGCATTTCAACCCTGGCGCCTGTGTTTTCTCTATATCGACTGTCGGTTGCAACTTCTACTGCAGGTTTTGTCAGAACTGGGTTTTGAGCCAGTCTAGGAGAGAGAGGCTATACGGGGAGCCGTTCGAACCTGAGGAGGTCGTAGAGAGGGCTCTACAGCTGGGCTGTCAGGGGATAAGCTACACATACAACGAGCCGACCGTGTTCTACGAGTTCATGTACGATACTGCTAAACTGGCGAAGAAGCACGGGCTGTTCAACACGATGGTAACGAACGGGTACATGACCGAAGAGGCCGTTAGGGAGATCGGGCCTTACATGGACGCTGCTACTGTGGACTTCAAGGCTGGTGGCAACGTCGAGTTCTACAGGAAGTTCATGGGTGTGTGGGACCCTTCCCCTATATACTCCACAATCCTCGAGATGAAGAGGCAAGGCTGGTGGATCGAGATCACGAACCTGGTGGTACCGGTCTACGGGGACCGAGAAGAGGACGTAGTAAAGTTGAGCAAGTGGATAGTAGAAAACCTCGGCGACGAGACGCCGTTCCACCTCTTGAGGTTCCACCCAGACTACCTCATGACTGACGTGCCCCCTACGCCTACCAAGACGTTAGAGAAGCTGGCGAAACTGGCCAAAGAGCAGGGCTTGAAGCACGTGTATATAGGCAACGTGTGGGGGCACCCCCTAGAGAACACGTATTGTCCTAGGTGTGGCACCCTTGTTGTCGAAAGAGAGGGGTTCTTCATCACCAAGTGGAGCTTAAAAGAAGACTTTACCTGCCCCAAGTGCGGGTACAAGCTGAACTTCAAAGGGAAGTACTGGGGCAGTGCTGGTAGGAGGCTCTTCTACATCTAATGCAGGTGTAGCTCATGCCATATTACATCGTGGTGCTGGGCACAGCAGGCAGTGGCAAGACGACCTTGTCTGGGAGTCTACGCGAGTACCTGGAAGACCACAGCCTAGATGCGGCGATCGTGAACCTCGATCCGGCCGTGGAAAAACTACCCTATGACCCGGACGTAGACGTGAGGGACTACGTCGACGCGCGTGAGGTCATGGAGAAGTACGGGCTCGGGCCTAATGGAGCTCTCATAGCCTCGATGGATATGCTGGCTCTGAAAATAAACGACCTAAAAGAGGAAATCGAGGGGCTCCGCCCAAACTACTTCATAATAGACACCCCGGGTCAGATGGAGGTGTTCGCGTTTAGGGAGACGGGGCCGATAATACTCAACTCGATAATAGGTGATAACAGGAGAGCCTCCTTGTTCCTAATCGACGGTCTCCAGGCCGTAAACCCAAACAACCTGTTGTCGTCGCTCCTCTTATCGGCCTCTGTCCACGCCAGGTTGGCATACCCGCAGATAAACGTAGTTACGAAGACGGACTTGATACCCGGCGACGAGCTGGATAAGATAGGCGAGTACCTCGAAGACCCCTACAGTCTGGCCGAGGCGCTCAATTCGCCGGGTTACCTCATATGGAGTAAAGACGAGATAGAGTTACTGCTCGAGAAGCTCATGCTCTTCGATGTCGTGAAAGTCTCGAACGTGTCGGGAGAAGGTCTCGACGAGCTCTATGCAGCCCTACAGCGGGTACTGGCGGGCGGCGAGGACTACTACACAGAGGAGCCCAACCCCGTTCTCTGACTCGTGATTAGTAGACAAAACTTATTTTACCTCGCCCGAATTACGTGATAGTGGTGCTCTCGGTGCTCGATTTCTTCTTCAACCCCTCGAGCGTAGCGGTTGTGGGGGCGACCCCTAAGGAGGGTAAGGTAGGCAGGGTAATACTAGAGAACTTCAAGAACAAGTTCAAGGGCAAGATATACCCGGTTAACCCGCACTACCAGGAGATCCTCGGGCTAAAGGCCTACGCGAGCGTACAGGAGATACCGGGGCGAGTGGACTTAGTAGTGATAGCCACCCCCGCTAGGACAGTCCCTGGGGTACTGGAAGACGCGGGCGTCAAAGGCGTGAAGGGCGCTATAATAATAAGCGGGGGGTTCAGGGAGACCGGTACTCAAGAGGGTGCCATGCTCGAGGACGAGGTAAAGCGGATCGCCGCTAAACACGGTATTAGGGTGATAGGGCCCAACTGTATAGGGGTGCTAGACAACTGGAGCGGCGTCGACACCTTCTTCCTTCCAGAAGACAAAATGAGGAGGCCACCCAGGGGTTACGTGAGTGTGATAAGCCAGAGCGGTGCTTTCGCGTCGGCGTTGCTTGACTGGATGGCGCACCACGGCTACGGCGTCTCGAAGGCCATAAGCTTCGGGAACAAGATCGACGTAGACGAGGTCGAGCTGCTGAACTACCTAGCGGAGGACCCCACCACCAACGTTATTTTCCTCTACTTAGAGGGCGTCAGAGAAGGGCGGGGAAGAGACTTCATCGACACCGCGAGGAAGGTTTCAAGGATTAAGCCCGTCGTCGTCTACAAGGCGGGTAAGACCAAGAGAGGGGGTATCGCCGCAGCCAGCCACACGGCAGCCTTAGCCGGCGACTACAATCTTTACGTAACGGTCTTCAAGCAGAGCAGGCTACTAGAGGCTGTCAGCTTCGACGAGATTATGGACCTCGTCAAGGTCCTGTCCACGCAGCCGTTGATGAAGGGTAGGAGGGTCTACATCGTGACAGACGCAGGTGGTGTAGGAGTGATGTTAACAGACGCCATCGAGCTCAACGGCCTCGAGGTACCGCAGACGCCACCCGACCTCAAAGAGAGACTGAGGAGTGTTCTCCCGCCTCACTGCATAGTCGAGAACCCGATAGACTTGACAGGTGATACAGACGACCAGAGGTTCATTACCGTGTTGAACGAGCTGCTGCCGAGAAACGACGTGGACGCGGTCGTCGTAGTAGCTCTACCCCAGATCCCGGGCCTGAGAGGCGAGCTCTTCGAATACCTTGTGAAGGCCAAGGTGTACGGCAAACCTCTGCTTGTAGTCCTAATAGGAGGAGAGCTCGCGCTGAAGTACAAGAAGTTCCTCGAGGAGAACGGCATACCGGTGTTCGAGTCCCCCGAGAGGCTTGCGAGGGCTTTGAGTGCTTTATATACTTACTCGCGAATTAGAATGCAAGGTGGCGTGTCTTGAACGCCGGCAGTATCGTCGAGGCGGCGCTGAGAGAGGGGAGGTCTAAGCTACTCGAGCACGAGGCAATGAGGTTAATGGAGCTGTACGGCATCAAAGTTGCCGACTACGGCTTCGCGGAGAGCGGCCGTGAGGCCAGGGAGGTCGCAGACAAGATTGGTTACCCGGTCGTTGTAAAGGTCGTCTCGCCCGATATTAGCCACAAGACAGACGTTGGCGGTGTTGTACTAGGCTTGAAGAGCGGCGAGGAAGTCGAGCGTGCTTGCGAGGCTATAACGAAAAACGTCAGGGAGAGGCAACCGGGGGCTAGGCTGACAGGCTTCCTCGTGCAGAAAATGATGCCGCCAGGCGTAGAGGTGATTATTGGTGCTACACGCGACCAGGTGTTCGGCCCAGTCATTATGTTCGGGCTCGGCGGTATATTCGTGGAAGTTCTAAAAGACGTCACCTTCAGAGTGGCTCCCGTCAGTTACCAGGACGCTATCGAGATGCTAGGGGAGATCAAGGCGAGTAGAATACTCGAAGGGTACAGGTCGCAACCCCCCGTGGACAAGGATGCTATTGCCGGCATGATCGTATCGCTCTCTAAATTGATGGAGGATAATCCTTATATTGTCTCGGTTGATTTAAATCCTGTGATAGCCTATAGCCGTGGGGCGGTTGTTGTCGACGCTAGAGTCATAGTCAGTAGAGCTGGTGTGGTGAATCGTTGAGTGGCCGAGAACGGCTTTAACGGGGATCAGTCTCTTACGGCAATAGGGGACGAGATCTCCAAGACTAGGGCTTTGATATCTCAGCTTAAAGAGCAGAGAGCCGGGCTAATAGCAGAGCTGAAAACTCTGAGGTCCCAGCGTAGAGGGCTGATCGAGAGCATCAAAAAACTAAAGGAGGAGTACAAGGGTCTGAAGGAGAAGTACAAGGGGCTGGTGGAGGAGAGGAGGAGACTAATCGGGGAGCTGAAGTCGAAGAAGGAGGAGTACTCTTCTCTTATAGAGCTAGCTAGAAGCAAGAAGATCGAGGTAGAGAACCTGAACAAGGAGGTCAGGATACCTATAAGCGCTATCGTCGACGAGATAAACAGGCTCGAGTGGAGTCTGCAGACGAGAGTTCTATCACTCGAGCAGGAAAACGAGATCATCAATAGGATAAAACGCTACGAGAGGCTACTCGAGAAGGCGCGTAGGGCTGTGAACGAGAGGAACCAGTACCTGGAACTGAGAGCGTACATAACATCACTGCGTGTACAAATAAACGACCTGAGGAACAAAATAGGCGTGTTGACGGAGGAGGTTGGGAAAGCTAAAGAGAGTCTCACGAAGATGAGGCAAGAGTTGGCCGAAAAGATGAAAGCTGTTAACGACCTAACGAACACGATAAACGAGAAGCAGAAGAGGCTAGACGAAATTAACGGCGAAATCGAGAAGTACAGGTCTAAACTAGGGGAGTTAAGGGAGCTATATAACAAGAAGCTAGAAGAGCTGAGAAGAGCGAAGACCTCTAAGATAATCGAGGAGAAGAAGAGGCAAGTCGAAGAGAAGTTGAAGTCGGGTGTTAAGAAGCTCACGTTCGAGGATCTTAAGTTGCTCTACTCGAACCCCGACGAGTTGAGCGAAGAGTCGTGATCACCTCCCAAACCTTCTCTCGCGGGCCTGGTAGCTCCTTATTGCTCTCCAGAAGTCTATTTTCCTGAATTCAGGCCAGTAAGCATCGCAGAAGTAGAGCTCGCTGTAGGCGGCCTGCCACAACAAGAAGTTGCTTATCCTCACTTCCCCGCTCGTCCTTATAATCAAGTCAGGGTCTGGGATATCGCTGGTCATCAAGTATTTCGAGAAAGTCTCCTCGTTTATTTCGTCTAGGCTAATCTTCCCCGCCTCGTAGTCTTTAATAATCTTCTTAACGGCCTCGACTATCTCGTGTCTACCGCCGTAACATACGGCGATCATCAAAGTCCTGTCCTTGTACGAGCTACTCCTCTCCTCGAGCTTCCTGATCTCGTCGACAAGGTCCGGTGGGAGCATGTCTAGATCTCCGATCACCTTGACTCTGATCCTCTTCTTATCGATCTCGCCCGACTCCAGCATCTCTCTAATCCCCCTCCTGAGCAGGGAGAGCAGGTGATAGAACTCCTCGCGGCTCCTGAACCTGCAGTTCTCGCTACTCATAGCATAGATCGTTACGTACCTAACACCGAGCTCCCAGATCCAGTTCAAGACCTCCTTAATCCTCTCGTAGCCGGTCTCATGCCCTGTTAAGGGGTCTAGACCGCGCTCTTTGGCCCACCTACGGTTGCCGTCAGGGATTATGCCTATGTGCGTAGGGAACGGGCCGTCTTTGATCTGGAGCCACAGCCACCTCTCGTAGATGTCTTCAAGAACTCTTTTCTCGAAGAAGCTTAGTACCCTGAAAGCTAGTCTCTCGAGCATTCTCTGAGAAGAGGCGAGTAATTTCCGCATGTCTCTGCTTCCCTGAACTTTGCCAGGTTTTATACATAGGTTCACAACTTAAAGAAGTTTATAAGGCGGCTTCTAACTCTAGAAAGTGGAAGGTGCTGTTAATGTCGTACTACCAAGGTAACGACTTCAAAAAGATAACAGGGGGTAAGAAGGGACGACACAGGGACAAGAGGAAATACGAGTTAGGAGGCCCACCCATCAACACAACCCTGGCAGAAGAGGAGGAGAGGAAGATCGTTAGGACGATGGGTGGGAACATCAAGGTGAAGCTGAAGAAAGCAGCCTACGTCAATGTTTACCTACCAGAAGAGAAGCGTGTAAAGAAAGTCAAGATCCTAGACGTCGTGGACGTCCCGTCCAACCCCCAGTTGGCGAGGTCTAAGATAATCGTTAAAGGTGCGATCGTTAAGACTGAGGTAGGTCTGGTCAAAATCGTTTCGAGGCCAGGGCAAGACGGAGTTTTGAACGGGGTCTTAGTAAAGTAGAGTACACGGTGTCGTAGTGAGTAGGGAGTACGAGAAAAGAAAGGTCGTCATATACCCTCACTACATCGATTGTTCGAGTACACGCAGGATGGGGAGGAGAGTCTCGAAGTCGATCTGCGTCCCGAACCCCACGTTAGAGGAGATCGAGAAAGCAGCCCGGCGCCTAGGGTTTGAGGTGGAGGTCGAGGCAGACAAGAAGTACCCTCGAATGTGGAGGAAGGCTGGTAGAGTCGTTGTGAACAAAGTTTTTAACAAGACAAGGCTTCTCAAGCTATTATCCATGGAGTTGAAGAAGATGAGGGGCTAGGGGCTTTCAACATCCCAGCACCCGAGTACGCTTAAACCAGCCCCCCATAAGGGAGGCCTACTCGAAATTCGGGTTGTAACTGCGAAACCCGCCTCTCCAAACGATTATGTCGTATTACGTGGGTGTATCTCATATATGGTGTATTACGTCCTTATTCCAACACCCGATTGAGAGAAACAATACTACAAAAAATAGTCGCGTCGTAGGTATTATAGGGTCCCGGGTTAAATACTGTGTCAACAGGGTATTACCACAGGAGGTTTAGTCAGGGTTTGAGGCGCTTGGGTTTCGTAGAAGTCGTGGGTAAGAACGGGATCCTGGTGGTAAGACCATCTGTGAACGTCCGGGAGGATCTCATAGGCAGCCTGGTTTACGACTCCAATCTTCGGAGGCTCGGAAAAATAGTCGACATAATAGGGAGAGTCGACGACCCTAGGATAATTGTTAAACTAGAGTCTAGGGACCTGGCCTCTACAATACGCGACTACAACGTATACTACGAGCCAGCTAAGAGAAAGGGCGCTAGGAAGCAAGGGGGCGAGACCCAGTGATGAAGATCGAGACGGCTGTTCTGAGATGTCCTGTGTGCGGCAATCAAAACATAGTCTTCGACTACTCTGAGAACGCATATGTTTGTCCTGTTTGCGGAACAGTCCTAGATGATAAACCTATTGACTACGGTATTGAGACTCTGATAAAGGACGAGGACACACCTAGAGTAAGCGGCTCCTTCACGAACAGGGTCCACGACCGAGGTATCGGGGGGACAGAGATAGCCGGTAAAATTGTCAACCACGTGAAAGAGGGTAGGGGCTGGGTCGCGAGACAGAAAGACGTCAGGGTCAGTAAGAGCGAGAGGATCGTCGAAAAGGCGCTCAAGCACCTCAACGACCTAGTCAAGCTGGTAAAGCCGCCCACCGCGGTCGCCGAGACTGCGGGCGAAATTCTCAGAGAGGCGGTCACAGGCAAGAACTTTAAGGAGAAGACGCTCAAGCGGCTGGCCGCGGCCTCGCTGTACCTGTCTTACAAGATCCACGGCTACCCAAGACCGTTTAAGCAGTTCGCTGCCGAGCTCGGGCTCGAACCGCAGGAGGTGTGGAATGCTATTAAGATGGTTAGCGAGTCTGTCAAGAACCTAAACAAGAAACTGGCGAGGAACGAGCCCCAAACGATCATCTCCTACATAGTGAAGAGCTCTGGCCTACCCCCGGAGGTCGAGTTCGTCGCCAATAAAATCGTGGCAGAAGTCACGAGTACGGGGCTCGTGAGCGGTAAAGGGCTTTCAAGTCTCGCAGCCTCAGCCGTTTACGTGGCCGCCATCCTGACGGGGAATAGGAGGACTCAACTAGACATCGCAAGGACGGTAGGGTTGACCGATGTAGCGATCAGGAACTCCTATAGCGAGATAGTGAGAAACCTGGACATAGTGATCTCGATGTAGTTCCAGCGGTTTCGCGTTTTTCTCATGTCAAATTATAAGCCTCTAATGATAGAATAAAATATTGGCTCAACAGCGACTTCAGTGACAGGTCGAATTTTCATGTCGAAGGATTCAGTAAGCGAGAGAATAATCGGGTTCTTGCTCTCAAACGAGGGCAAGGATGTTCTGCAGAGCGAGTTGTGGAAAGAGCTCGGGTTGACCAGTAAGGAGTTGTCTAAGGCTTTGAAGAAGCTCGAGGAGGAAGGGGTCATTAAGAGAGAGCCCGTTACATACAAGGGTAAGAGGACTTACAGAATTACACTCGTAGCGGACACTTTAGCCAGGGTACAGAAGACAGGTCTCCAGGCTGGGCGTCTCGGGAGGCTCGTTGTAAGCAAGTTGGTTGACGAGGTGCTCGACATACCGTGCGTATCCTGCCCCTTCATCAACAGGTGCTATGAAGGCGGGTTCTACGACCCGGTGAACTGCCAGTTCATAAACGAGTGGGTCTTAAGAAGCAGGCAATCCAAAAGCACGCGTTGAGCCAGTCACGAGGAGCCAGCTCTACTCGTCTCCCGTATGGCGCTCGTCAAAACGTCTAGAGGAGCGTCGGTCTTCACACCCCTGTAGTCCAGGTGCGTCCTCGAGGCCTTGAAACCCATGCTCCTCAGCCTCTCGACGAGTGAGTCCATGTTCGGCATGTTGACTCCAACTCTCTTGCAGAGGAGATCCAGCCTTACGTACGGGACGTTCACCTCGACCTCGCTCTTCAATAAGTTAACGTACTTCAGCATGTCTCTGTTCTTTAGATAAGGTGTCTTCTCGAGGTTTTCGACTACTCGGTCAACAAACTCCTTGCTGCCCAGCGGGCACACCCATAGGGGGCCAATCACTATGGGCCTCCTACCCCCTCTGCAACTCGCAGCCGGCTCGCTGGTCTTCGAGAGCCCCCTCTCAAGGGTGTCTGGACAGTACCATATGTACCCTTTACACCTAGAGATCTCCTCGTACGGGTTCCTACGCTCGACCAGGTAGAAGACGCGGTAGTAGTGGGCCTTACTGAGGTACAGTAGGGGTGTGATAGCGTAGTTAAGGGCTGAGGCCCTCAAGGCTGTAACGTACGTCAAAACTCTTATCCCAAGCTCGTTCGCGAAGTCGACGTTGTGGCACTCTAGCCAGTACCTCTTGAGCGTCTTCTCCTTGTTAACGCAAGTCAGGGGTCCCTTGTCTGTGGCTGTGACGCCCAGCAGTGCCTTCTTCCCCAACGGCTTTAGAACGCTCTCGAGGAAGGGTATTGGCGAGCCGTAGGGGTCTACATCGGCGTAGTCAATGACTACACCCGTGAAGGTCAAGAGGTTGGCTAGAGCGTTGGCCTCCATATTAAACGCTGTGAGTCTGTCGTCCAGTTTGTTGAACTTGATGTTCTCGGTTATGTAGTCGTATGCCCGTGGGTCCACGTCGTTCAGTATCCCTACACCTCCCGCCTCAAGCGACAGTCTTATTCCTCTCACGCCAGTACCCGAGAGAAGGTCGAGAAAGAAGAACTCCCTACCACTAAAGTACGTCTTCGCGACGAGTACGGTTACATCCCTAGAGAACTTAGCCGAGGGGTTGTAAAATACGGGCATCCAGGACGGCTCTATCACTCCGTCCTCTCTCACGTACTCTGAGAGGTCGGGCACGTATACTTTTGCTAAGCCCTCTTCCACTACGATGGTTTTACTTAACAGCCTGCTAGTCATGACCTTACGGTCTCTTCCCCCTGACTTTCTCCAAGACTACTATGGGCAGTACACGGTTTAGCTCGTCCCTGTTCTCGAGGGTGACCGTTACCTTCTCGGACTTGTCAATAAACCTCAGTATGTCGGGGTCGGACAGCCTGTAATGAACTACGAGGATAGCCGGCTTACCCAGTTTGAGAGCACTGATGAGCAGGGGTTTAAAGCTCGGGAGCTTTAGCTCCATGGGGCCAACCTCGTCCACGCATATGACGTCGCTGTTCACTACAGCCTCCTTATTGAGGGCCATCTCGACGACCTTGTTTGCTTCTTCTACGAATACGCCGTAGGAACCGACCCGTACAGGGGCCGGGTTGTCTCTCCTGGCAAGCCAGGCCCACGACCTCGACTTCAAGTCGAGGATCTTGAACCCCACTCTCAGACCCGTGGAATCTCTCTCCTCGAAGGTTATGAATCCCGCGACGGCTAGTCCACTGCTCTTTAACGTCTCTACGATCTTGTTGAAAAGTGTGGACTTCCCCACTCCGGGCCTGCCCGTTATCACGAGGGTGTAGCCCATCCTCAGCTACTCACCGAGTATCTCTCTCAAAGCCTCCCCGATCCTTTCAATCCTCATCTCGTCGTGTATGAACAGCGGTGTAGATCTTGTAACTCTAGTTAGCTTCACAGCGTTATCTGCCTTGAGCTCGATTTCGCTTTTACTGAAGCCTGTCAACCTCACTATCGAGACCGTCTTTTCGTCCTTGACGATAGCAGCGTCTACAGGTGTCGTTGTGAAGGAGTAGAGCTTCGCATTCCTGACGTTCACGAGACTTAGTAACTCGTTTAGGAGCGGGCTCTCAGAACTGGTATCATACTGGTTGAACACACTCTCGTTGAGCAGGTCTATCTCCTCAAACACATCCTCGCCCAAGAGCTCGGCTATCTTAATAGCTGTCTGGATAGACGTCATCGAGCGCCTGGTCTCGTACTGGTACACCGCCTCTCGAGATATGTTGAGCCTATTGGCGACCTCGCTCCTTGAAAGGCCCAGCTCTAGCCTCCTCTTCGCAAACCCCTTGCTACTTATTCTGACCAGGTAGTTCCCTCTCACGTTGAGCACTATGGGCTTACTACTTTTCAACAGGTAGTCCCGGAGAAGGTTTTTGTTGACAACGTATATGTCGTTTCTAACGTAGACGACGTCGTCTTCCATCTTAGTCTTCCAGTACTTCTCCGACACTATTAGGACCGACGCTCTGTAGGTTGCTGAGAGCTTCTTTAGGTCCTCTATCTCCCTCTTACTCACCCTCGCTGAGTCGTAAACCACTTTCAGAATTACCTTCTTGTCTCCAGACCTACCAACAACGTCTACACTACGGCCCTCCTCGGGGTAGTCTATCTCCTCTACAATAAAGCCGGCGCGGCTGAGGGTTCCGAGCGTTTCCTCCGTAAGCTCTTCTAGTGCTCTGCTTTTCATCACCTACACCGGGCTAAAGCCCGATGGGTGCACCTAAAACCTTTACCTCTTGAACCTTGCGTAGACCATAGCGTGGTCCTTGTCGTAGGGCTCCAAGTGGACTACGTCCACTATCTCGAAACCCCTGTTCTTCAACGTCTCGATCTCTCTCCTATAGACCTCGCTCGGCTCCTTCGTTACGTCGATGCTCCTCGCCTTGATGGCCAGTAGCAAGTACCCGTTGTGCTTCAAGAAGTAATCCGCGTTGTCCGCCACAACGGATGCCTGCTCCGGCTGGGCGATGTCGGCGTATATCCCGTCGACCAGCTCCACCACGTGCCTATATAGCTGCGGCTTCCTGGCGTCGGCTAGTATCGGGTAGAGGTTTTTCCTCACGTCTGCGAGCGCCACGAACTCTCTCATGACCCTGGGCGCGAACTCCACACCGTAGATCCTGCCCTTTGGTCCCACTATGTCGGAGATGTGGCTGGCAGTAGTGCCTGTAGCTACTCCGAGGTACAGAATCGAGTCTCCTTCTCTAATCGGTTGCTCGCTCAAACCGTTCGCGAGGGCGCCAGCTAGCTTGCTCCTGTACATATTCCACTCTCTGTACTCAACGTTCTCATACTTAAAGAGCCTCTCGCCGTAGACCCTGTGACCTGGGACGAGGTTCTTAGTAGCCAGTCTCATACTCCCGTCTTCGAGCTCTACTACGTAAACTCCGTAGTACTTCTCGTGGGGTTTAATGGTGACCACTTCGCTCAAGCCACTTCACCTCCTCTTCTCTCTACCCTTCTTGCCCGGTTTAACCTCTTCTGGCTTCTTAGCAGGCGGCTTCGCGTACAGCTTTTTAACCTCCTCAATCCTTTCTTGGAGCTCTTTAACCAGCTTGTCCCCTACAAACCTGCCGGTGTAGAAGTCTATCTTGGCCGCAATAGCGAGCTTTGCTGCGAGCGCTCTGGCGATCTTGCCTCTCTGCCACCTCGGGCTCTTGTGTATGGCAGGGTATTGGAATATCACGCCGTGTTTCGGCGGTTTACCGCCGGTCCTTAGAGCCCTGAACAGGGCTTTCTCGGCCCCGAGCACTTGTATCGTGCTAGCGGGTAGCTTTGCCAAGTTCTCGAGGCTGCCTGCCAGGCTGAGAAGTCTCGCGCCTAGCTTACTCCCCACGATAGCGGTGACGTTTGGTGAAACCTCTTTCATTACCGCGTCGATATAACCCTCGAGGGTCTCTCTGAGCTCGTAGAGGTCTAGTATGATCCCGGCGAGAGTCTTAATGTACTCAATGTCGAAATCGCTCAGGTCCGCGCCGATGCTCTTTTTCGCCGCCTCGGATATCTTCGTGGACAGCTCCTCGCTAAAGCCAAGCTTCTTTAGCCTCTCGTAGCTAATGTTCTCCCTGCCCCCAAGCTCGTAGACTATCCTGGCGTAGTCGTGGTGGTCTTTGACGAGCTCGTCTAACTCAGGGAAGTGTATGCTATACCACTCCCTCAGCCTGGACACGTACAGGTTTATGGTCTTGTCGATGTCGTCTATAGCCCTTATAGCTTGGATCGCGAGTAGGTCTCTTTTCTGGGCCTCTTTCCTGAGCTTCCTACGGGACAGCTCGAGCGATATCTCGTGCAACTTCGCGTAGAACTCGTCTCTAGAACTACACAAACCCAGCTCTACGGCCAAGTCTTGTAGTCTCTCCCTGAACCTGCTTATCGCACTAGCTCTCACGTCGACTCTCGGAGTTAAGCCAAGAGAGCTGGCGATCTTCCCGTCCTCTATAGTCTCTACGACTACTTCGTTGTACCCCATAGACTTCGCCTTCTCGAGCACTTCTCTCGCTTGCTGCGTCATCTTGCCCTCCTCGAGGTCTATTAGGTAGTCTATTATCTCGTTAGTCTTGAAAGGCGACAGGCTCTCTGCTAGCCTTTTCCCCTCCTCATCGAGCAAAAACGCCCCTAGCACGTTCTGCGTAAAGTAAACTGCGGTCATTCTTTCACCTGGCCTTCTAATTCTACTTTAAGAACACTCTTATTTAAATATCCCCAAAACAAATAGTTCTAGTAGCGTAGAACAGCGGTGGTCACGTATGCCAAGCCACGGCTCGCTTACAAAGGCGGGTAAGGTCAGAAGCCAAACGCCCAAGATCCCGCCCAAGGGTAGGAAGAACAAGCCGCCGAGAGTCAGGAACAGATTAGAGTACACGAGGAGAGTCTTAGCTCCGGCCTCTAAGCCCACTGTAACGTAGGGTTTTTCCTAGGGCTAGGAACCCGAGACGTGTTAGACAACAGTTATTTTACTCCACGAAACTCTATTGTTTTTCTGGCTAGGGAACAGGGAATGGTACTTGTCTACCACGGGTATACGGGGAGACTAGCCGCACTGTTGTCGAGCACAGGGATAGAGCCAGGTGATAGAGTCAGAGTTGTGAAGGATGGTGAGGTATTCGAAGGAGTGTTGATGCCGAGGTACACCGTCAGGGCAAGCGAGGATATACTGGTCATAAAGCTAGAAAACGGCTACAACATAGGAGTAAAAGTCGACGAGAGGACGCAGGTATTCCTGGCTTCCAAGAAGGCCAGGCCAGAGAAGGTAGTGCAGCCGGAGGGGACCGTAGAGAGCAAGGCCAAGATCGTGCTGCTGAGTACAGGGGGTACGATAGCCTCTAAGATAGACTACGAGACGGGCGCTGTTGTCCCAGCGCTTTCAACTAGGGAGATCACGGAGTGGGCCCCTGACCTGGCCGACATAGCCGTGTTTGAGGCAAGAGAGGTCATGAGGGTGTTCAGCGAAGACATAACTCCTAGCGACTGGGAGAGGCTCGCGAACGAGGTCTACAGGGAGATGGAGCAAGGCGTGAACGGGGTTGTCATAGCTCACGGCACTGATATGATGTCCTACTCGGCCGCGGCGCTGGCCTTCGCTATCAGGGACAAGCCCGTCCCCGTCGTGTTCGTCGGCTCTCAGAGGAGTAGTGACAGGCCAAGCAGCGACTCCATACTGAACCTTAAAGGCGCTTTTATAACCGCGTCAAGAGCGCCGATAGCGGAGTCCGTTGTCGCGATGCACGCCTCTACTTCTGACGACCTGATAGCCGTCCACAGAGGAGTTAAGGTAAGGAAGATGCACACGAGCAGAAGGGACGCTTTTCAGTCGATTAACGACAAGCCTATACTCCTAGTGAACCCCTACACCTTGGAGATCAAACAGGTTGGGAGGATTTTAAAGAGTAGAGACCCCACGAGGACACCCGTCTTGGAGGCCAGGTTCGATGACAAGGTAGCCTTGGTTAAGGCCTACCCCGGGGTACAGAACGAGATAATCGACATGCTCGTCGACAAGGGCTTCCACGGCATAGTCATTGAGGGGAGCGGGCTAGGGCACATATCGAACAGGCTCTTAGACTCGATAAAGAGGGCTGTCGAGAGCGGAATCCCTGTCGTAATGACGAGCCAGTGCCTCTTCGGCAGGGTGAACTTGAACGTCTATTCCACGGGGCGCAGGCTCCTCGAAGCCGGGGTTATACCGGCAGAGGATATGCTACCGGAAGTAGCCTACGTAAAGCTTTCGTGGGTTCTAGCCAGCAAGACGAGGGACCTCGCAGAGGTCAGGAAGTGGATGTTGACCAACCTCGAGGGCGAGATAAACTACAGGCACACGCTAGACCTATACCCGAGGTGGTCGTATGAGTAGAACTGTTCAAGGTCTCGACTACGAGAAGCTCGGTCTAAGGGTTGGGCTGGAGATTCACGTCCAGTTGGACACGCGGGAGAAGCTGTTCTGCGGTTGCCCCACTAAGCTAGTGGAGGAGGACTCTGTAGACGTCTTCTACAGGGAGCTGAGGCCCAGCAGAAGTGAGTTGGGCGAGGTCGACCCGGCAGCCGTCCTCGAGTGGAAGAAGGGCAGGAGGTTCAAGTACAATTCTCCCCGCTCGGCATCTTGCCTCGTTGAGGCCGACGAAGAACCACCTCACCAGATGAACAGGGAGGCCCTCGAGGTAGCTCTGGCCGTTGCTCTATCGCTGAACATGAGAATCGTAGACGAAGTCCACGTCATGAGGAAGATAGTGATAGACGGTAGCAACGTCAGCGGATTCCAGAGGACTAGCCTGATCGCGATGAATGGCTGGCTCGAAGACGAGGAGGGGAGGGTGCGTATCCAGACCCTGTGCCTAGAGGAGGACGCGGCCAGGAAAATAGGCGAGTCGGAGTATGAGGTTGAATATAAGCTTGACAGGCTGGGTATCCCGCTGGTCGAAATAGCAACAGCGCCGGATATTCACAGCCCGGAGCAGGCTAGGAGAGTCGCGTTCAAGATAGGTCAGCTAGTCCGGTTGACGGGTAGAGCTAAGCGTGGTTTGGGCTCGATCAGGCAGGATGTGAACATAAGTATTACCGGTGGGGGCAAAGTCGAGATCAAAGGTATTCAACACCTTTACATGATTCCGCGGGTAATAGAGTACGAGGTGTTGAGGCAGTTAAGGCTCCTAGAGGTAAGAGAAGAGCTACGTAGGAGGGGAGTAGACAAAGAGGATCTCAGAGCAGTATTCGTAGACTTGACCGACCTGTTCAGAAATACCCAGTCGAAGCTGATCAAGAGACTCCTCACGGAGAGGAACGCCGTAGTTTACGGGCTCAAGCTCACCGGATTCAGGGGTCTACTCGGCTTCGAGCTACAGCCTGGTAGAAGATTCGGTACGGAGCTAGCCGACTACGCGAGGGTGTGGGCGGGGGTCGGGGGCTTGATCCACAGCGACGAGCTACCGGGGTATGGAATAACGGTGGAAGAAGTCAACGAAGTCTATAGAAGGTTGGGTGCCGACCCGGAGAGGGACGCATTCGTACTGGTAGTCGATGAGAGAAGCAAGGCGTTGAAGGCTCTCGAGGTAGTCCTAGAAAGGGCTAAAGCCGCCTTCGACGGCGTGCCCGAGGAGACTCGGGCTGCGAATCCAGACGGCACGACGAGGTACATGAGACCTAGGCCCGGAGGAGCAAGAATGTACCCTGAAACAGACATCCCGCCTATACTGATAACGAGCGATCTGATCGAGTCTGCGAAGCGCCTTGTTCCCGAGCCGTTCGAAGCGAAGTTGGAAAGGTTTGTTCGCGAACACGGGTTGAGCAGGGAGCTAGCCACCAGCGTCATAAACGACATAAGGCTCGACCTCTACGAGAGACTCGTAGAGAAGTGGAAGGGGAAGGTACCGCCAGTCTTGATCGCCTCGACTATAGTGAACACGTTGAGGATGCTCGAGAACGAGGGGGTTCGCGTCGAGAACATAGAGGACGAGCACATAGAGAAAGTCATAGAACTCGTAGCCACAGGCAGGTTGGTGAAAGACGCTATACCGGACGTGCTAAGGGAGGTCTCCAAAGAGCCTGGTAGGGACGTCGAGGAGGTCGTGAGAGAACTAGGCCTGAGCAGGGTTTCCGAGAGCGAAGTACTCGACCTAGTAGACAAGATCGTGAAGGAGAACTTAGAAAAGTTGAAGACAAGGCGTGATAAAGCCTTCAATATCGTTATGAGCGAGGCGATGAAGGCTCTTAGGGGTAGAGTCGAGGGCTCTGTTGTAGCGGATATCGTTAAAAGGAGGCTCAAAGAATTAAACATAGTGTGAGAACTGCTAGCGATGAGGAGTACTCCCGTCTATGATAAGTCAATGATTTGAAGGCATTTGGCCGAGCGCTCTACGTATGATGAGGTCCACAGAACGACCGGTGAAGATACACGAGCGTGCTGACTGGGCTGTGAAGAACCTTGGCCGCTGTTGACTGTGGATGATCTGAATGGTAGCCACTGAGCCCGCGTACACCGACACCAGCGGCCTGCGGAGGGGGACTGCACCAGAGACCTCAAAACCCGCTCGAGAACAAGGCCCGGTTACGCGCGTCGGCCACCAGATTTCTCGGGTGTCTCCATGGCAGGCCCAGATGACATAGTCGGCATCCTGAGAGAGGTGTCTTTCGCGTCGCTGAGGCATCGCTCCCTGAAAGAGATCAGCGCTGAGATCAACGTTCCGTACGAGAAGCTGACGAGGATTGTCAGACGGGGTTTTAAACTTGGTTTACTGAGAGAGTATTACCACGTAGCTTTGCACAAAATAGGGTTTCTGGACTTCGCAGTAATAAGCGTCTCACAGAAAATCCCTCCCAAGTTTTGTTTAGGGGGAGTGAAGCCCGACGTTACTTACTACTCTTTCACCTCGAGGCCCACCATCTTGGCGTATGGTAGGGGTCTAGGAGAGAGGCTGGAGAGCGGTGTGAGGTACGTTTGTAAGCCGGTGATCAACGGCAGAGTCAGAGACGTGCTCGTCCCCGTAGAGGACGGTGAAAAAATAGAGCTACTGAGACTCGACGAGGTCGTGGAAGGAGAGCCGGCACCCGAGCTAGACAAAGTCGACGAAGTAACGCTCTTAACGCTCTTCAGACATTACAACCCGCCCTTTAAACCGCTCACCATGGCCGAGCTGTACGGCTTTGTCGGGCTAGGAGTCACCTTCTCGAGTTTCCTCAACCACTACTATAGGCATGTGGATGGGAAGCTGACGAAGAAGAGGCTGGTTTTCAGGCAGGGGGGCAGCTACGCTATCATGGTCTCTTCGGTGCCAAACCTCTCGACCTTGCGAGAACTGCTAAACGAGTTAGCCAAGATAAACGTGGTTACAGGCGTGGACCAGGTGAACGTTATCGAGGGCTCCCCGCTCATATCTGTGTCTCACGTCTGGGTCAGCCCCCAGCACTTATACGCCGCCGATATTGGTCACGACGTTTTTAATTTCACCAGCTATGAGATCTACTTGATAAGAGCGTAGGGGCTGGGTTTGGTTTTAAAATCGTACAGGGACGTTAAGCTCTCGTACAGTGAGTTCGCTGAGACCCTCAGGCGGGTAGCCGGTAAACTAAGCTACACAGGAGGCGGTGTGAGGTATAGGATCCCAGGGGTCGTAGAAATAGATGAGAGCTCCTTCAACGAGCTCTACGTGCTCGGAGACGTACACGGAGACTACTCGAGCGTTAAGCTGGTTTTCGAGACCATCGGTATTCCGGAGAAACTGGGTACCGGAGTTAAGCTGGTCTTCCTCGGGGACTACGTCGATAGAGGGTCTTACCAGGTAGAAACACTCGCGCTACTGCTCGAGTTGAAAGACAGGTACCCTGGCGACGTTATTTTATTGCGAGGTAATCATGAACCCCCGAAGTGGTTGCTACCCTACCCCCACGACTTACCTTACAGGGTCTCACAGTACTTCGGGCCCGAGAAGTCGAGCGAAGCCCTCCACCTCTTATACAAGTTCTTCGACAAGTTACCATTAGTAGCTGTCCTGCCAGGCGAGGCCGTGCTATTACATGGTGGACCCCCCTTCAGGACGCTCTACGCGAGTACTCTCGAGGAGGCCTTCTCGGTGGGAGACCCTATGCTAGACGACCTGGACTTGGAGACGGTGCTCTGGAGCGACCCGGTGGACGAGGAGACGTATTTAGTGGAGTCTGTGAGAGGGGCTGGCTTCTTCTACGGACAGAAGTTCACCGACAAGTTCCTTAAGATTGCCGGAGTCAAGCTCATAATTCGAGGTCACGAGGCTGTGGAGGGTTACAAGGTCAACCACGAGAGGAGAGTTATAACGGTCTTCAGCGCGGCCACCCCGTACCACTTGGGAACTACAGGTTTACTGAGGATAGTCAAGACGGGTGCTGGGTTTAAGTACGAGCTGATGAGGCTTGGTGTGATATCTAGGAGGGTGATCGACAAACTAGAGTTCGAGTCCTATTGATGGAGTTTAATTTATAAGGAATGCTACCTTATATCGTGTTATGAAGTAGGGGCGCAACTGAAGTGGTCGGGCAATCGGTCCTCGACACTCTGATGGACATGACCGATGAGCTCCTAGGCGACATGATCGAGGAGATCATCGAGGAGTACTACGAGGACAAGGTGGACATAGAGTCCGAGTACGAGGACATACTGAACTTCATTGTGAAGAGGCTCGCTCGTAAAGCTGGTAAAAAGAACAGAACGGAAAAATACCTGAAAATACTGGAGAAGCTCAGGAAGAGGTCTTCGGTGGCTAAGCTGATTCTTAGCTACCTGATCTCCGAATATATAGAGGAGAGAGACTCCGGAGCCCTCGAGAGCCGGTCTTCTAGTAGGGAGTACTCGTAGGGGGTACTCATTCCTCGTAGAACTCGTAAAAAGGAGTCTGCGGAGGAAGAGGAGGGAAGAAAGAAGAAGTCCGAGGCTAAGACGAGGCGTAAAGCTACCAGGAAGAAGACTTTCGAAGCGAGCGATCTGTTGGACAAGATGTACGGGTACGTTAACGACGCGTTGGGGCTCTCTCAACTAGGTCTAGACGAGGAAACCTCCAAGAAGATCGTACTGGAAGTGCTTGACTTTGTTACACAGGGTCTCTCCTCTAAACCAGACGTGGACACGGTTCTCAGGAGGATCAAGAGGTTGAAGCCCCAGGTCGACGAGCTTGTCTCGGCTAAGCTGCTTGAGCTGATAAAGAGACCTACACGCGAGCAACTCGAGTTCATCGTCTACAGCGGGGGTAAGGCGGCTGTCGCCGAGATCAGCAGGCTATACAAGCTGGCTAAAGAGTATGGGAGGGAGGACCTGATCGCCGGCCTGCAGTACCTTTGGACCAAGTATGGGATCAGGTCACCAGTACAGTGCCCTAAGTGTGGTTTTAACTCGGTAATGCCGGATTATTCATGTCTTGTCTGCGGAGCCGTCGTAACAGAGAAGTACGTTAGAGACGCCCTCGACTTCGGCAATAAACTCAATATTTTCGTTAAGACGGCGAGCGTAGGCGAGCTCAGGTTAGCCGTCGAGCGTGGATACGTGCTACTCGGGGAGGACGGGGTCTACCACCCCTTGTACAGGCCAACCAAGCCTACCGTCCTCTTCCAGGTATACTTGAAGTCGGACGAGATCGCGCTGATCGTGGAGGAGATCGAGAGTAGAAGTCAACCCATATAGGGGACCTCTCAGATCCTGAAACGGAGGTTGACCTTCTCGAACACAGCTCTAATCCCGCGCCTCAAAACCATCAAGTCGAGTCTGAGGTCTCCGAAACACCCCTTTTGTTCGAAGATGACGCTCTTCTTGTAGAACACTCTCACTGCCGGCACGCTTCCTATGCCATCGGCGAGCTCCTCGTGTTGTTTGACGTTCACGCGGCAGAATAGCAACCTAGGGTCGGCCACTTTACTCAACTCCTTCATTACCTCTGAGAAGAACCTGCTCTCTTCTACGTCGGGGTCGTAGTACTCAACAATTACAGGCTCTTCAATGGATAGAGCCCGCTCAAGCTCCTCTCTGGTTGTCAGCTCGACGCTCAACGCCTAATCCCTTGGTTTCTACTCTACTTCACCACTCTTATTAACTCGCTGAGAAAGGTTTATATAGAAGTAATATCATCACTTTTATGCGAACTGGTTCCCCGGGTGGTAGTCTAATGGCAATGTATGGTATTCCAGTCTTAATACTGAAGGAGGGCTCGCAGAGGACTGTTGGAAGGGAGGCATTGAGAGCAAACATCATGGCTGCCAGGGCTCTAGCCGAGGTCTTGAAGACTAGCCTAGGCCCGAGAGGACTAGACAAAATGCTCGTCGACAGCTTCGGCGACGTCACCGTCACCAACGACGGTGCTACAATAGTGAAGGAGATGGAGGTTCAGCACCCGGCGGCTAAGCTCTTGGTAGAAGTCGCGAAAGCCCAGGACGCCGAGGTTGGTGACGGGACAACATCGGCGGTCGTACTGGCAGGCGCGCTCCTTAGGAAGGCCGAGGAGTTGCTAGACCAGAACATCCACCCCACGATTATAATTGAGGGGTACACAAAGGCCCTCAAGGAGGCCCTCAGAATACTAGACGAGATCGCCATCAAGGTCGACCCCTCTGATAGAGAGACGCTCAAGAAGGTCGTCTCCACCACTATAGCAAGCAAGTACATCGGTGGACCGTTAGTAAGCGAGAAGTTGACGAACATGGCGATAGACGCTGCTTTGACCGTCGCAGATAAGAAGCCGGATGGGACGTACGACTTCAGGGTCGACGACGTCAAGATAGAGAAGAAGAAGGGCGGTAACGTCCTCGACACCCAGCTGGTGTACGGTAT